>CAZULX010000327.1:0-5326 GCA_964621335.1 uncultured Streptomycetaceae bacterium | reverse complement strand
GCGGCCGCGACCGAGGAATCGGAGCCGGGCGCACGCGACATCGTGGTCAAAGGCGGCTTCGACGAAGTGAACCGCTATTTCTACGAGCACGGGTTCGCGGACGGCCTGCCGGTCATTCCGCCCACGGTCGAGCGCGTCGAGCAGTTCCTGCGGCACACTAACCGCGATCCGGATGAAGTGCTCGGCATCCTGCTCCCCGACAACCGCGCCGCCACGGTGTGGAGCGTGGCGGTGAACGGCGTCATGGCCGGATGCAGGCCCGAATACATGCCGGTGCTGGTGGCGCTCGTCGATGCGATGGCCGATCCGTATTACGGAGTCGAGCACAGCGGCAACACGCCCGGCGGCGAGACGCTGATCGTGTTGAACGGGCCGATCGTCAAGGAGCTGGGGTTCAACTACACGCAGGGCGTCATGCGCGACGGTTTTCTGCCGAACACCTCGGTCGGCCGCTTCTGGCGCCTGTATCTGCGGAACGTCGCGGGATTCCTCCCGCACAAGAACGACAAGGCCACTTTCGGCAACACCTGGCGCGTCGTCGTCCCCGAGAACGAGGACGTGGTGAAGGAGATCGGCTGGCAGCCCCTGAGCGTGGACATGGGATACGCGGCCGGCGACAACACGGTCACCATCTCGCGCTTCACCGGCGGCAACCACATCTCGTCCATCTCGGGCAGCACGCCCGAGGAGATGCTGCCTTATCTCGCCGACGGCGTGGTGCGGCAGTACTCGTGGCAGATCATGTTCACGGTGGGGCAGGGCATGGGGACGCTCCGGCCGCTCATCCTGCTGGGACCGATCATCGCGCGCGCGATCGGCGCGTGGAAATGGAGCAAGCGCGATCTCCAGCAGTACCTCTACGACCACGCGCGCATGCCGGCCCACGAGTACGAGCGCATCCTGCGCGACTGGACCGCGAAGCCGACGTGGAACCTGGAAGAGGAATGGCGTCTCGGACGCATACCCAAAGCGTTCTTCGAATCGAGCGATCCGCAGCGCAGCGTGCCGCTGGTGTGGGATCCGGAGGACTACATGATCGTCGTCACCGGAGATCCCGCGCGCAACGCCGCGTACGTGTTCGCGCACAACGGCGTGCTCGGCTATCCGGTCACGAAGAAAATCGATTCGCTGAAAGCGCTTCCGCGCAATCGCGCGCCGAAGAAAGAACGGCATGTCGCTGCGCCGTAGGCGGGACATCTGGGACGTGGTCGTCGTCGGCGGCGGCGTCAGTGGCCTCACCGCGGCCTGGTATTGCGCGCGCCGCGGCATGCCGACCGCACTGCTCGAAAGCGCCGGCATGCTGGGCGGCCAGGTGGCGACGGTGAACGCGCTCGACGACTGGCCCGCCACCGGTGAAGTCTCCGGCGTCGAGCTTGCGAACGCGATGAACGAAAGGCTCGCCAACAACGCGGTCGAAGTCGCCTACGAGGAGGTCGAGAGGATCAAGGCCGCGCCGGATCCGGGGCTCACGCTGGTGACGACCGCAAAACGCACCTTGCGCGCGCGGCGCGTCGTTGCCGCAGCCGGCGCGAAGCTGCGCGCGCTCGAAGCGCCCGGCGCCGAAGCCCTGCGCGGCAAAGGCGTCTCGCAATGCGCGCACTGCGACGGTTATTTCTTCAAAGGCCAGGACGTGGTGGTGGTGGGGGGCGGCGATTCGGCCTTGCAGGAAACGCTGGTGCTCGCACCGCTCGCGCGCTCGGTGACGATCGTGGTGCGCTCCCGGCTGCGCGCGAAACGCGCGTATGTCGAGCGCGCGGCGAGCGCGGCGAACGTGAAGTTCGTGTGGGACTCGGAAGTCGACGCCGTGCTCGGCAACGGTACCGTGAGCGGCGTGCGATTGCGCGACGTGAAGAGCGGCAATACGACCGAGCTCGCGTGCTCGGGCATATTCCCGTTCGTCGGGGTCGAGCCGAACAGCGCGTTCCTGCCGGCGTCGGTGCGCCGCGACGACGGCGGGCGGGTCATCACCGACGAGCGTATGCGCAGTGCCGAGCCTGCGATCTTCGCGATCGGCGCGCTGCGCTCGGGATACTCGGGCGAGCTCACCGGCGCGGCGGGCGAAGCGGCGATCGCGGCCGCGACGATCGCATCCGACCTCGCGCGTTGACGGGTCTGACGTCATGCTGGCGAACGCCAGTTGATGTTTAACAATGGATTCTGGTTTTCACCAGAATGACGTCGATTAACGCACTCTGCGGCTCACCGCTCTCGTCGTTCCGCTCCACGTCGGCACATAAGCGCCTTTGCGGCCGACGCCACCGGCGACGACGATCATGACGTCGTCCGCTTTCGCCGCCACCCGCAGGTAACCGTCCTCCGCTGCTCCGCCTGCGGCCGCGCGCTCGCGTTGCGCGGGCGCGAGGCGATCGATCGCGAGGCGCGCGCGCTCGTAAATCGCCTCTTTCGCCTGGCGCTTATCGCAGCCGCCGCGCGCGAAGACCTTCGCGAGCTCGGGCGGCATGACGACGAGGGGCTCGCCGCCGCCGAGCAGTCCCGCGCCGCCGACATTGCCTGCGATCAGCATCGATTGCGCGAAAGTCTGCGCGAGATCGCCCGGCGCCTGACTTTCGGAATCGACGACTTCGATCGTTCCCGATACGCCGACGGCGGTGACAACGCTCGCGCCGGCCTCGAACCCGCGCTCGACGTGCAGCGTCTCCCACGGCGATTCGCTTTCGTTTTCAGTGAAGCAGAACGTGTATTTGCCCGGCTGGCCGAGCGTCGCCATGTCGATCTCGCCCGCGCGCGCGCCGCCGACGTTCTGGAGCGTGAGGCGCAGGGCGCGGCCGATCGTGGCGTTGGCCCGATTGCCAGGGCCGAATGCATTGGCGCCGCTGTTCATGCCGATCTCGCACGCGATGGGGCCATTTACGATCAGGCACACGGTTGCCGACCCGGTCGTCGTCGCGATGCCGAGCAGATTGAATTCGGGCGCCGCGATCGCTTCGACGGCCGCCGCAACGACGCACAGATATTCCGGCGCGCAGCCGGCGAGCACTGCATTGATCGCGACGTCGCGCCACGACACTTCGGCGTACGCCGGCGGCAGGACCGCGATAATCGCGGCGCCATCGGCACTTGCGACCTGGAGCATGGCCTCGACTCGCTGCGCGGTCGGCGGAATGACGGGCAAACCGTCGCTAACGCCCGACGCGCTCAGCGCGGCCTGCGCGCAGTCCCAATCGTCATCGTGCCGGCCTTTCCAAAGCTCCATCTACAGCCTCCGTGCGCTGGATTGTAGCGTCGCGCATCGCCCCCTCAGGCCTGGGATTTGCCCGCATTCAGGGTTCACCAGTTATACTTCGTAGGCGCGCCTTCAGAGCGCTGCCGAATTCAGGATCGCCCAATAACATGAACGTATTACGCGATTTCCTTCCGCAGACCAATATCGCTTACTTCACGATGGAGCTCGCGCTCCGGGTGGAAGTCCATACGTACTCGGGCGGCCTCGGCGTCCTTTCGGGCGACACTGTGCGCTCGTGCGCGGACCTCGAGCTCCCGATCGTTTTCGTTTCGCTGTTGAGCCGGCAGGGCTATTTCAGGCAGGAGATACGCAAAGGGCGTCAGGTCGAGCATCCCGACCCGTGGGACATCGAGCGCTGGGCGCAGCCGCTCGCGGCGATGATCGGCGTCAGCATCGAAGGCCGCGACGTCTGGGTGCGACCCTGGCTATACATACATGAATCCGATCTCGGTTACTCGGTGCCGGTGCTGCTCCTCGACACCGACCTCGAGCAGAACGATCCGATGGACCGCGGCCTCACGCACCACCTCTACGGCGGCGACATCGTCTACCGGCTGAAACAGGAGCTCGTGCTCGGCGTCGGCGGCGCCCGCGCGCTCGAGGCGCTCGGTTTCGGGATCGGCACGTATCACCTGAACGAAGGCCACGCGGCGTTCGCAACGATAGAGCTCCTGAAGCGTTTTCCGCGGCGGCGGCGCCAGACCGACGTCACCGAATGGTCGTACGACGCCGATCGCGTTCGCCACCTGTGCGTTTTCACGACGCACACGCCGGTCGAAGCGGGCCACGACCGCTTCTCGTATGATCTCGTGGAGCGCGTGTGCACCAACTTCATGCCGACCGACGTGCTGAAAGCTTTCGCCGGCGTCGACATGCTCAACATGACCCGCCTTGCGCTCAACCTGAGCGGCTACGTCAACGGCGTGGCGCAGCAGCATGCGGTGACGGCGCGCGAGATGTTTCCGGGCTTCGACGTGCGCGCGGTCACCAACGGCGTTCACGTCGGAACGTGGGCGCACCCGGCGTTCGCCGAGCTCTATCAGAGCCACTACCCGCAGTGGATGCACGAGCCCGAAGTCCTCATTCGCGTCGACAATCTGCCCGACGGCGACGTGTGGGACGCGCACGTCAAGGCGAAAGCGGATCTCTGCCGCTTCGTGCAGGAGCACGGACGCCTCGCGCTCGACCCCGACCTGCCGATCATCGGCTTCGCGCGCCGGATGACCGGCTACAAGCGGCCCGATCTGCTTTTCAGGGACCTCGAGCGCCTCGCCGCCATCGCGGAGAAATATCCTTTCCAGCTCGTGTTCGCGGGCAAAGCGCATCCCGCCGACGCCGCCGGGAAGGAGAGCATGTATACGATCCACCAGGCGATCGAAAAGCTGGCGGGACGCGTGCCGACGGCCTTCCTGTGCAACTACGACATGTCGATCGCGAAAGTCCTCGTGGCGGGCGCCGACGTGTGGCTCAACACGCCGATGCCGCCGCTGGAAGCATCGGGGACGAGCGGCATGAAGGCGGCAGTGAACGGGCTGCTGAACCTGAGCATGCTCGACGGCTGGTGGGTCGAAGGCTGCATGGAAGGCGTCACCGGCTGGGCGATCGGCAACGGCGACGACGGGGCCGCGCTCTACTCGAAGCTCGAAGACGTCGTCCTGCCGCTCTACTACAACGACCGTGCGCGCTGGACGTGGATGATGAAGCAGGCGATCAGCAAGATCGCCTGCTACTTCAACAGCCACCGCATGATGCGGCGTTATGCCGCTGAAGCTTATTTGCGTTGAAGCGCAAATAAGCTTCCGCATAACGTCGCGGCGGCCAGTAGACGAACAGAGAGAAACCCAAGGTTTCTCTCCGTTACCTCGCTACGCTCGGCTCGCCGGTGAACGAACAGAGGGGAACCGAAGTTTCCCCTCCGTAACCTCCCTTCCTTCGGTTGACGTCATTCTGGCGCGACGCCAGAATCCATTTTGACTTCCAAGCGATCACAACAATGACAAACAAAGCCGTCGATTCGCACGCCCACGTTTTCTGCCCCGATCACCCCTTCGCCGCCGACCGCGAATACACGCCGCACCCCAC
>CAZULX010000326.1:0-7575 GCA_964621335.1 uncultured Streptomycetaceae bacterium | reverse complement strand
CGCCTCTTCGGCGACGCCGGCGCTCTCGAGCAACGCAGCCCATTCGGGCGTCACCGGCTGGGGGCCGGCGGGTGGGGTGGCGGCGGCTTTCGCCGCATCCGGTTTCGCGGTCCCGGATTGCGCCGTCTCGGATCTCGACGCGTCGGTTTTGGGCGTTCCCGCTTTCGCGTCCGCTTTCGCGTCCGCTTTCGGCGACTGCGGCTTGGCGAGCTCCTGCTTGAGCGCTTCGCCGAAGGGTTTCGCGCCCTTTGCGCCTTCTTCGGCGGGCGGACGCGGCGTGGCGGCTTCGGGGGCCGTGGCGGCCGGTGCCGGTGCGTTGGAGACTGGATCCATGATTTCCTAACCTTTCACCGTGTGGCCGCGTGCTGCGAAATCGTCCATGAGGCGCTGGTCCAGCCTTCTCATGCGTTGTCCCTGGACCGCGTCGTGTCGGCTCTCGAGCACGTCGTAGCCCTTGACCGCCTTCTGGCGCGACTGCCACTCGCGCTGGCCGCGGTGCACCGCCTGCCGGCAGCCGAGGACGGCGGCGCGCTGCTGCTCGATCGCCTCGTCCAGCTTCAGCAGGAACTCCTGGAAGTTCTTCCAGCCCGCGCTGTGCACGTCCTGGTGCATCGAGCTCCTGAAGCGCTCACGGTATTCCTCGCGATAGGAAATCAGCATGTTCAGCTTCGCCTCGGCCTTCGCGGCTTCGGCGTTGAGCGTGCCGAGCTGTATGGCCGCGGCATCGCTTCCCTTCTGCGCGAGCTCCTGTACCACCCTCAACCTGAAAGTGTCGTTCATGGTCTTTTTCTTCTATCAGTGGCCGGGTCCCCCCGCGACGATCGCGGTGAGCTGTTTGACGGCGTCGCCGTAGAGCGCTTTTTCGCCGATGTTCTGTTGCAGGAAAGCTTCCATCTGGGGCTGCAGTGCGATCGCGCGGTCGAGCATCGTGTCGCTGCCCGGCGCGTACGCCCCGACGTTGATGAGATCGCGGTTGCGCTGGTAGCGCGAGTAGTAGGCCTTGAAGCGGCGCACCAGTCCGAACTGGTCGTTGTCGATGAGGCTCGTGAGCGCGCGGCTCACCGAGGCCTCGATGTCGATCGCCGGGTAATGGCCCTGGTCGGCGAGCGAGCGCGAGAGCACGATGTGTCCATCGAGGATCGCGCGCGCGGCGTCGCCCACCGGGTCCTGCTGGTCGTCGCCTTCGGTGAGCACGGTGTAGAACGCGGTGATCGAGCCGCCGCCCACGCTGCCGTTGCCGGCGCGCTCCACGAGCTGCGGCAGCTTCGCGAACACCGAAGGGGGATAGCCTTTGGTCACCGGCGGCTCGCCGATCGCGAGCGCGATCTCGCGCTGCGCCATCGCGTAGCGCGTGAGCGAATCCATGATGAGCAGCACGTGCTTGCCCTGGTCGCGGAAATACTCGGCGATCGCCGTCGCGTACGACGCGCCTTGCAGCCGCAGGAGCGGGCTCACGTCGGCCGGCGCCGCGACCACCACCGAGCGCGCGAGGCCTTCGGTGCCCAGGATGTTCTCGATGAATTCCTTCACTTCGCGGCCGCGCTCGCCGATCAGGCCGACGACGATCACGTCGGCCGCGGTGTAGCGCGCCATCATTCCGAGCAGCACGCTTTTCCCCACGCCGCTGCCCGCGAAAAGACCCATGCGCTGGCCGCGTCCGACGGTGGTGAGCGCGTTGATCGCGCGGATGCCCACGTCGAGCACCTTGTCGATCGGCGCGCGCTCGAGCGGATTCAACGGCCGGTTCTGCAGCGACATGCTGCGCTCCGCGATGATCGGGCCGAGACCGTCTAGCGGCTTGCCTGCGCTGTCGAGCACGCGTCCCAGGAGCGAGGGCCCGACCGGCATGTGACGCGCCTGGTCGGCCGCGCGGCGCCGCGGATGCGGGTGGGAGCCCGGCTCCAGCGGTTCCATCACGGGGTCGACGGCGACCACGCGCGCGCCCGGCACCACGCCGTAAGTGTCAGAAGCCGGCATCAGAAAAAGGCGATCGTCGGCGAAGCCCACGACTTCGGC
Organism: uncultured Streptomycetaceae bacterium; assembly: GCA_964621335.1. Taxonomy (GTDB): domain Bacteria; phylum Pseudomonadota; class Gammaproteobacteria; order Burkholderiales; family SG8-41; genus JAQGMV01. The sequence continues at coordinate 5,559 of CAZULX010000326.1, read as the reverse complement.
CGCGACCGGATTCGCGTTCGGCAGCACCACCGTGCACGAGCTTCCGACGGCGAGCCGCAGCCCCACCGCTTCCATGACGAGACCGGTCACGCGCGTCAGGCGCCCGCTCACCGCGATGGCTTCGGTCGCCGAGGCGACTTGCGCGCACTCGTGAACGAAACGCTGGAGCTTGGCGATGCGTGCCATGGCGCTTATGCGACCCAGCCGAGCGGCTCGCCGAGCGCCGCGGTGACGCGCTCCCAGCGCTGCGCGAGCGTCGCATCGACTTCGCCCGTGGCGCTTTCGATGCGGCAGCCGCCGCGCGCTATGCCGGCGTCTTCCCTGATCGACCACGCGCCCACGCGCGGCGCGAGCTCGAAATGCGCGCGCACCGCCGCCGCGTCCTCGGGATGCACGACGATCTGCACCGCCGCATGCACCTGTGCGACCTGCCGCAGCGCCTCCTCCACGCTCGCCTGCACGATTTCGGGCCGCACCTGGAGCGCCGCGCCGACGAGCTTCCGCGCGACCGCGAGGCCGAGCTGGACCACTTCGAGCGCGAGCTCGCGGTCGACCCGCTGGAGGTCGGTTTCGAGGCCGGCCAGCAGCGCGTCCAGGCGCGCGACGCGCGTAGCCCCGTCGGCGAGCGCTTCGCGGCGCCCGGCTTCCATTCCCGCCGCGTGACCGGCGCGAAAGCCTTCGGCCTTCGCATTCTCGTCGATCGGCTTCACGCGCTCGGCAGCGCTCGCCCTGGACGGCGCCATTCCGGGCGGCGGCTGGTCGAACGAGCCGATCTCCCAGCGCTGATACGCGGAGAGCTTTTCCCTCGGCACCACCGGGCTCGTGGCCATCAGATGAACGCCTCTTCGGCTTTACCCCCGATGACGATCTGTCCGTCGTCGGCGAGCTTGCGCACGATCTTGAGGATCTCTTTCTGCTGCGCCTCGACTTCCGAGACGCGCACCATGCCTTTCGCCTCGAGGTCTTCCTTGAGCGTCTCGGACGCGCGCTGCGACATGTTCTTGAAAACCTTCTCGCGCAGCGCCTCGCTCGATCCCTTGAGCGCGAGGATGAGCGACTCGGACTGCACCTCGCGCAGCAGGAGCTGCACGCCGCGGTCTTCGATGTCGAGCACGTTCTCCCAGGTGAACATCTGGTCGAGGATCTTCTGCGCGAGGTCGCCGTCGAACGCTCTCACGCCTTCGATTACGTTGCCTTCGTGCTTGGCCGGCATGAAGTTCAGTATTTCGGCGGCCGCCTTGATCCCGCCCATCGCGCTCTTCTTCACCGTTCCGGTGCCCGAGAGGAGCTTGGTGAGGACGTCGTTCAGCTCGCGCAGCGCCGCCGGCTGTATGCCGTCGAGGGTCGCGATTCGCATCAGCACGTCGTTCCTCAGGCGCTCGGTGAATTGCTGGAGGATCTCGGAAGCCTGGTCGCGGTCGAGGTGGACGAGGATCGTCGCGACGATCTGCGGATGCTCGTTCTTCACGAGCTCGGCGACCGACGCGGCGTCCATCCACTTCAGGCCTTCGATGCCGCTCGTGTCGTCGCCGTTCAGGATGCGGTCGAGCAGGTGCGCCGAGCGGTCGTCGCCGAGCGCTTTCTTCAGCACGCTCTTCAGATAGCTGTCCGAGGCCATGCCGAGCGTGGTCTGCTCGCCGGCCTCGCTGCAGAACTCACCCAGCACGGCAGTGATGTCGTCGCGGGTGCAGCTCTTCATCGCGGCCATCGCGGTGCCGATTTTCTGCACTTCGCGCGGCTCGAGGTATTTGAAGACTTCGGCGGCCTCGTCCTCGCCCAGCGACATGAGGAGGATCGCGCTTTTCTGCAGTCCGTCGTTACTCATTGCCCACCCAGTTCTTGACTACGTGCGCGACCATCTTGGGGTCCTGTTTGGCGATCTGGCGCGCGCTCGTGAGCGAGGCCTCGTAGCGGTCGACCGGCGGCGCGAGCGCGAGGGCGCCGCCAGGGCCCGCCAGCGCCTCGAGCTGGGCGCCCGGCAGCACGGGGACGCGCGCGAGGTTCCTCACCATCGGCTTCAGCACCTTGAAGACGAGGAACAGCACGAAAGCGGCGATGAGGAGATAGCGTCCGGCGTCTTTCGCCATGCCGATCGTGGACGGGTCTTTCCAGACCGGCACCTCGGCGACTTTCTCAACGGTGGGCGTGTTGAACGCGCCGTTGATGACCGATACCGTGTCGCCGCGCTTCTCGTCGTAGCCCATGACGCCTTTGACGAGCTCGGTGATCTGCTGCTTCTCGGCGTCCGAGATCGGCTTCGCGGTGCTCTTGCCTTTGGCGTCGGTCACCTTGCGGTCGTTGACGACGACCGCCACCGACAGGCGCTTCATGCGGCCCTGCGCGATCTTGGTGTGGCGGATGCTCCTGTCGACTTCGTAGCTCACCGCGGAATCGCGGCGCGAGTTGCTGGTGCTCACGTTCGGGGCGGCGGGATTCTGCGGCGCGGTCCCTGGCGGCGCGTCGATCGGCGCTGTGGGCTGCGCGGGAGGCTGGTTGGTGAGCGCGCCGGGAATGCCGGTCGCGCCTCCTTTGACCGCGCTGCCGGATTCGCTGCTCTGCTGCGCGCGGATTGCGGCTTCGTCGGGTTTCTGGTTGGGCTTGTAGATCTCCTCGGCCTGCTCGACTTCCGAGAAGTCGAGGTCGGCGGAGACCTGCGCCCGCACGTTGCCCGGGCCGAAGAGCGGCGCGAGTATGCCTTCGATGCGCTTCACGTAGCCCTGCTCGGTCTCCTGGCGGTACTTGAGCTGCTTGGTGTCGAGGCCGGTGGAGTTGGTGCCGCCGCCCTCACCCGAGAGGAGCGTCCCGTTCTGGTCGACGATGCTGACGCTCTTGGTGGACAGATCGGGAACGCTGTTCGAGACGAGGTGCACGATCGCGGCGACCTGCATGCCGTCGAGCGTGCGCCCGGGATAGAGGTTCAGGAGCACCGAGGCGCTCGGCTTCGCCTGCTCGCGCAGGAAAGCCGAGCCGCGCGAAAGCGCGAGGTGCACGCGCGCGCTGGAGACCGCCGACATCGCCTGGATCGAGCGCGCGAGCTCGCCTTCGAGGCCGCGCTGGTAATTCACCTGCTCGAGAAACTGGCTGGAGCCGAAGCGCTGGCCTTCCATCAGCTCGAAGCCGACGAGGCCGCCTTTGGGCAGGCCTTGCCCGGCGAGCTTCAGGCGCAGGTCGTGGACCTGCTCGGCGGGCACGAGGAGCGCGCCGCCGCCTTCGGCGAACTTGTAGGGGACGTTCATCTGCGTGAGCGATGCGATCACGGCGCCGCCGTCGCGATCGCTCAGGTTGGCATACAGCACCTTGTAATCCGGCGCCGTGCTCCACATCCAGCCGCCGACCATGAGCGCGATCGCGCTGGCGACGACCATCATGAGGGCGAGCAGTTGCTGCGGCGGGATCCGCGTCCAGCCGGGCAGGCGCGGGGACAGGCCTTCGGGCGATGCTGACATACCAGGCGACTCCAGTGCTTATCGTTGTCGCGGGTCCCTTAAGGATCGGGGATAGCCGCAGGATAGGCAGGATTATCGTCAGGGCGCGCGTTACGCGAGGGCGGAAAAAGCGGGGTTTTCCGCGCCTATTTGTCGGACGGTGAAAGCGCTTGTCCGGGTAACTTAGGGCCATCTGAGGAAAGGACCACCATGGAAACGACCGGCATAGACCGCATGCTCTCGCAGCTACGCACGGCCGCGGCGCTCGCGGCGGGCAAGCCGCAGGGGCTGAAGGCGGCGCAGGCCGCGCCGAAAGTCGATTTCGCCGATGCGCTCAAAGCATCGCTGAACGAGGTGAGCCGCGTCCAGAACGAGGCGGTGAAAGTGTCTCGCGATTTCACCGTCGGCGACCCCAACACCAACCTGCAGGACGTCATGATTTCCATGCAGAAATCGACGATCGCTTTCCAGCAGGCGGTGCAGGTTCGCAACAAGCTCGTGCAGGCCTATCAAGAGATCATGAACATGCAGGTGTAACCGGCCAAAGGAAAGGCGGTTACGGAGGGAAACCATGGGTTTCCTTCTGTTCGTACGCGGCGAGGCCCGAGCCGAAGGCGAGCGCCGCACTCCTTCAGGCCGTGAGCCTCTTCCGCGCGCGCTGCTGCTGCAGGATGTAGCGCTGGATGGCCGCGGCGCCTTTCGGCGGCAGACCCACGAACGCCATTCCGTAGCGCCGTCCTTCGAGGCCGTCGTGCAGCACGATGTCGGTCGCCCCCCGCACTTCCAGCATCGCCTCGATTTTCCCCACGCCCGGCAGCTCGAGCCTGCACGTGGGGCGCATGCCGCTCTCGAGCGCCAGCGCCACGCCGGAGACGCCGGCACCGAAGCCGCCGCAGGAGAGGTCGAGGACCCGGGGCTCCAGCACCTGCGCCGGCTCGCCATCGCCGCACTCGACGACGATCTCGCACTTCACCGGCACGTGCACCGGTTCACCGGGCAGCCGATAATAGTTGCGGCGCTGCAGGCGCAGCACGCGAGCCGGCAGCGGGATGCTGAAAGCGTCGAAATCCTGGTATGAATCGGCCCTCGGGGCCGGGCAGTTGAATTGCACGGGCACGCCCTGGTCGGAGGTGACGAAGACGACCCTGTCGCACTCGAGCAGGCGCGCGTTCCGCGCCTCGTCGGGGCCTTTGTCGAAATAAAGCGCCGGGGGCTCGCGTTCCACACCGAGGAGCCACGTGTGAAAGACCGTCTCGCCGCGATCGATGTATACCGCCACCGGGGTGCGCGCCTCCGCGATCGCGCGCAGGACCGAGACGACGCCGACCAGCGTGTCGATGTAGCAGTTCTCATCGGCGCCAACAGGCGCGTCGAGCAAGGTGAGTCTATTTCCCAATTGTGCGCTCCGCCGGCAATGCTGAGATCCCACTGGCCCGGTGCCGTGCGCGAGCCGGGTCCGGCCTCATTTCCAGAGCTGTTAACGGCACGCCGGAGCCGGGTTTGAATTTTCAGGCGAGATCGCCGTGACGCCCGCGGAAGGCATACGCAAGATCGGCTTTCGCCGCTGGTATGAGCGCGAGCTGATCGAAGGCCACGTCTACCTCGTGACCTGTTTCATGAGCACGATCGTGGTGGCGGTGTGTCTGGAGCAGGTCGACTGGCGCCAGCCTGCCCGCGAGCTCGCGACCATCGGCTACATCGCCGGGGGGCTCTTCTTGTGCTTTTTCTCGCTGCGGCGCTACCAGTTCATCCTCTTCCGCGCGGAATCTTTCGGAGCGCAATCCACCTGCGCCGCGTGCAAGACTTACGGCGTCCTGCAGCTCCTCGCCTCAGCCCCCGGCGAGGACGCCGAAGGCGAGGCGGCCGATTCGTGGCTGCGCGTGAGATGTAAAAAATGCGGCCACGAATGGCGCATGGACGGCCAGAACCGCTAGACCGTGTTGACTCCGGCGTTGTTGGGCTTGCCGGCCGGACGCGGGGGCCGCTGTGCCGCGGCGTCGCGTGCCGCGACCGCTGCGCTCGCGTGCGAGTTGGCCATCGAAGGTGCGCCCGGCTGGGCGGGGCGCGAGGCCTGCGCGCTGCCCGCGGCGGCGGCGGGAGTGGCCGCTGCTGCGGTGCCAGAGGCGGGCGTTGC
>CAZULX010000325.1:0-4722 GCA_964621335.1 uncultured Streptomycetaceae bacterium | reverse complement strand
TACCGACGTCGTCCCCGTCGAAGGCCTGGCGTGGGACGCCGACCATTTCCGGGGGGTCTTGGCGAAGGGGCGGCTCTACGGCGGGGGCACGTCCGACTTTAAAAGCTTCTTGGGGGTGGCGCTCGCCCTCCTGCCGCACTACGTCCCGCGTCTCACGAAGCCGCTGCACCTCGCGCTTTCCTACGACGAGGAAGTCGGCTGCCTCGGCGTCGGCCGCCTCATCGCGGACCTCGCGCACGCCGGGGTGCAGCCTTCGGGATGCGTCGTCGGCGAGCCGACCCTCATGACGCCGGTGATCGCGCACAAGGGCAAGCGCAGCTATCGCTGCTCGGTGCGCGGTCTCGCGGCGCACTCGGCGTATGCGCCCAGGGCGGTGAATGCCGTCGAAGCGGCGGCCGAAGGCATCGCCTATCTCAAGGGCATGGCGCGGCGGCTGCGCGACGGCGGTCCGTACGACCGCGGCTTCGACGTCGCGCACACCACCGTGCACACCGGCGTCATCCGCGGCGGCACCGCGCTCAACATCGTCCCCCACGAGTGCAGCTTCGATTTCGAGGTGAGGCACCTCCCCGGCGACGATCCCGCGGCGTTGCTCGCCGAGTTCGAGTCGCACGTGCGCGAGCGGATAGAGCCCGAGATGCAGGCGATTGACCGCAAAGCGGGGTTCGAGATCGTGCAGATGTCGGAGATCCCCGCGCTCGATACCGCGGCGGAGACCGAGATCGTCGCGCTCGTGCACGAGCTCACCGGCACCGCCGAGATCGGCAAAGTGTCCTACGGAACCGAGGCTTCGCAGTTCCAGCGCGCGGGAATAGCCTCGGTCGTGTGCGGCCCGGGGTCGATAGACCAGGCCCACAAGCCCAACGAATACATCGAGCTCGCGCAGGTCGCCGCGTGCGAGCGCTTCCTGCGACGGCTGATGGAACGGCTGACGACGTAGTCCGATGTCTCGGAGCGATCGGCCGATCGCCGAAGGAAGGGAGGTTACGGAGGGAAACCCTGGCTTGCCCTCTGTTCGTTTACCGCGGCAAACGCCTCTGCACGCCAGTGCACGGGCGTTTAATGATGCAGGATCTTCGACAGGAAAAGCTGCGCCCGCTCCGAGCGCGGACTGCCGAAGAACTCTTCCTTCGTCGCGTCTTCCACGATCTCGCCTTCGTCCATGAAGATTACGCGGTGGGCGACTTTGCGCGCGAAACCCATCTCGTGCGTGACGACCATCATGGTCATGCCTTCCTGCGCGAGCTCGACCATCACGTCGAGCACCTCGTTGATCATCTCCGGGTCGAGCGCCGAGGTGGGCTCGTCGAAGAGCATCGCGATCGGGTCCATGGCGAGCGCGCGCGCGATCGCCACCCGCTGCTGCTGTCCGCCGGAGAGTTGGCCGGGGAACTTGTCGGCCTGGACTTCGAGCCCCACACGCTTCAGCAGAGACTGCGCCCGCGCCGCCGCCTCCTCCTTCGAGCGGCCCAGCACTTTCACCTGCGCAAGCGCGATGTTCTGCGTCACGCTCATGTGGGGGAACAGCTCGAAGTTCTGGAACACCATGCCGATGCGCGAGCGCAGCTTCGAGAGATTGGTTTGCGGATCCCCGACGGACACGCCGTCCACGGTGATGCGGCCTTTCTGAAAAGGCTCGAGGCCGTTCACGCACTTGATGAGCGTCGATTTTCCCGAGCCCGACGGGCCGCACACCACGACGACTTCGCCTTTTTCCACGCGCGTCGTGCACTCTTTCAGCACCTGGAAAGCGCCGTACCACTTGCTGATCGATTCAATTGAGATCATGAGCACGCTCTAACGTGATGCCGGGCTGTAGCGCACCTGCAGGCGTTTGACGAAGAGGGAGGCGCCGAAGCACAGTATGAAGTAGACGAGCGCTGCAAACAGGTACATTTCCACGAGACGTCCGTCGCGCTGCGCGACCTTGCTCGCGGCGCCCATGAAGTCGGTGAGCCCCACCACGTAGACGAGCGAGGTATCCTGAAACAGGATGATTCCCTGGGTGAGCAGGATCGGGATCATGTTGCGAAAAGCCTGCGGCAGCACGATGCGGCCCATCGCCTGCCAGTAGGTGAGCCCCAGCGCGTAAGCCGCGTGCACCTGTCCCCGGGGCACGCTCTGGATGCCGGCGCGTATGATCTCGCAGTAGTAAGCCGCCTCGAACATCGTGAACGCGATGAGCGCCGAGTAGAAAGGGCCGATACCGGTCGCATAGGCGTCGCCGCTCAACATCTTCATCGCGAGCGGGACCAGGAAATAGAACCAGAAGATGACCAGGATGAGCGGCGTCGAGCGCAGCAGGTTGACATAGGCGCTCGCAGGCGCGCTGATGAGCGCGTATCCCGACAGCCGCATGAGCGCGAGCAACGTGCCGAGCACGATCCCGCCTATCATCGCCAGCGCCGTGAGACCGAGCGAGAAGAGCATGCCCTGCCACAGGTAAGGCAGGGCGCGCTCGATGACGTCGAAATCGAAGTCGGTGAACATCGCGCCCTACTTGCCGAACGAGCCGATGTAGCCCGGCACCCGCACCCGGTGCTCGAGCGCGCGCATCGCGACGATCACGGCGAGCGTGATCACGAGGTATACGACGGTGGCGACGGTGAACGCTTCGAAGGTGCGGAAGGTGTATTCGGAAATCTGCCGCGCCTGCGCGGTGAGCTCGAGCACCCCGATCACGAGCGCAACCGAGGAGTTCTTGAATATCGTCAGGAATTCCGAAGTGAGCGGCGGAATCACGATGCGATAGCCCATCGGCAGCAGGACGTGGCGGTAGGCCTGCGGCAGCGTGAGGCCCATGGCGAGCGCCGCCTCGGTCTGCCCTCTGGGTATCGACTGGATGCCGGAGCGCACCTGTTCGGCGACGCGCGAAGCCGTGTAGAAACCGAGGCACAGCACGGCGCTCCAGAATTCCGGCATCGGCATCTGCGTTTTCATCCACGTGCCGAGGACCTCCGGCACAATCTCCGGCAGCACGAAATACCAGATGAACATCTGAACGAGCAGGGGAATGTTGCGGAAGACCTCGACGTAAGCGATGGCACTCGCGCGCAGCGGCAGGAGGGGCGCGGTGCGCATGACCCCGAGCACCGAGCCTACGGAGAACGCGATCACCCAGCCGAGGATAGAGACGAGCAGCGTCCACTTGATGCCGGAGAGCACCCAGCCGAGATAGGTGCCGCCGCCGGAGAAGGCGGGCTGCAGAAAGACGCTGAAGTCCATGTCAAAAAAAATCGGGGGAACGCTCCCCCGATTTCATGTTTAAAAGTAGGCTGTCGCCGTGCCTCCTTGCGCGCCGGGCGTCAGCACTTCATCTTGCCGCATGCCCCGACGCCCGTGTCGTTCGGATTCTTTACGAGCGCCTTCAGTGCATCGGACATCGGGACGTTCAGGTTGATGTTTTTGGGCGGGATCGGCGACTGAAACCACTTGGCGTAGATCTTCTCGATCTCGCCGCTCTTGTAGAGCCCGCTCACCGCGTCGTCGACCACCTTCTTGAAGGCCGAATCGTCCTTGCGAATCATGGGGCCGTACGGATCGTCCGACAGGAAATCGCCCACCACCGCGAACTCGTCGGGGTTCTTGGCGCTTGCACGCAGGCTGTAGAGCAGGATGTCGTCCATCGGGAAAGCGGCTGCGCGGTCGGTGTCGACTGCGAGGAACGATTCGCCGTGGTCTTTCGCGGGAATGAAGTTGATGCCGAGTTTTTTCTCGTCGTTATAGGCTTTCATCGCGCGCTCGTTGGTCGTCCCCGTCGTGTACACGACCGTCTTGCCTTTGAGATCGTCGTAGCCCTTGATGCCCGAAGCCTTCTTCACGATGAGCTTGGTGCCCGTCATGAAATAAGTGGGGCCGAACGCCACCTGCTTCTGGCGCTCGACGCTGTTCGTGGTCGAGCCGCACTCGATGTCGATGTTTCCGCCCACCAGGACGGGAATGCGCGTTTGCGACGTAACGGGGACATACTCGACCTTGAGGTTGGGCGTCTGCGTCGCAGTCTTGACGGCTTCGACGACCTTCATGCAGATGTCGATCGAGTAACCCACCGGCCGCTGCTTGTCGTCGAGGTAGGAGAAGGGAATCGACACATCGCGGTGCCCGATCCGGATGACACCGGTTTCCTTGACTTTCTTGAGGGTGTCGGAGCCCTGTGCGGTCGGCGCCGGGGCCGGCGCCGCAGCAGCCGGCGCTTCGGTCTTGGGTTTCGGTGGTTCCTTGTCCCCGCAGCCGACCATGACGAATGCGAACGACGAGGCGAGAATAAGTGGAAGATGTTTCATTTTCTACTCCCAATGGAAAAACAGATGCGGCAGGTTGATTCAATCTAGCTCAAGCACGGGGGGATGTCCAGACAGACTGGACAAGGCGCGAGCGAGGACCGGGCACCGCACCTCGCGCTCGGGAGCCGGTGCGGCGGACATAGTATCGTTCCGGGCGCGCGGCCGCGGCCGCTCGCACCCGGAATAGGGAGATGCCGATGACCTCAGCCCGTTTGCGCCGCGAGCACGACCTGCTCGGCGAGCGCTCCGTCCCGGAAAGCGCGTACTACGGCGTGCACACGGTGCGCGCGCTGGAGAATTTTCCGATCACGGGCACGCCTATCTCGATCTATCCCGAGCTCGTCGCGGCGCTCGCGTGCGTGAAGGAAGCGGCTGCGCTCGCGAACAACGAGCTCGGGCTGCTGGACGACAGGAAGGCCTACGCGATCGCGCAGGCTTG
>CAZULX010000324.1:0-2824 GCA_964621335.1 uncultured Streptomycetaceae bacterium | reverse complement strand
CGAGTATCGTCACGCGCACGATGCGCGCGAGCATCACCCGCTGCCGCGGCTCGAGGCGCGTGGCGGTAGCTTCCGCGAGATCCGCGACGAATCCGGAGAGCAGCCAGCCCACCGCGAGGATGAGGAGTCCCGCGGCCAGCGTCGGCACGTAATCGAGCAGCCGCGCGAGCCAGTCCGCGAAGGCCTGGAGTCCCAGCACCTGCGTCGCGGCGGTGACGAAGAGCAGCAACACCGTCCAGAAGACGAGCGCGCCGACCACGACGCCGCTCCGCGCGATGCGCTCCCGCGGCAGCCCCACACGCGGCAAAAGCGTGTCCACGAGCATCACTGCGCGCATCGCAATCGCGCGCAGGCCTTTCGCGAGCAGCCAGCCCACGAGCAGCAGGAGGAGCGCCGCGGCGACGCTCGGGAGATTGGCCGTCAGCCGGTCGACCAGTGTCGAGGACGCCTGGACGAGGGCGTCGCCCAGCCCGCGCGCGTTATCGGTCGTCACCGTTCAGGCGCCCAGCGATCCCGAACGGTCGCCGACGAACCCCTGGCAGTGCGCACGCTGCTGGCCGGAGGTAATGAGCAGGATGTCGAGTCGAGCCATGAGCTTGCCTGTGAGAGTGATCGAAACCGATGTGAAAATCAATCCTGCTCTCGTCGCGCGTGAGCGGTAGACGGGCCGCCGCCAGCTCGTCCCAACCTGTCTAAAGAACGGGAACGCGTAGGTTCGGTTGCCTTCAAGGGCGCTCACGAAACCGCTGCGCGTGCCTTCGATTGCACGCTCGTCTGCCGTTCGACGAACCTTGTATACAACCCGCGCCGCGCGACCATCTCGGCATGGGTGCCGCGTTCCACCACGCGCCCCGCATCGAACATGAGTATCAGGTGGGCGGCACGTATGGTGGACAGACGATGCGCGATGACGATGGTGGTGCGATCGGCCATCAACGCGTGCAGCGCCTCGCGAACGTGGCTCTCGCTCAGGGTGTCGAGGTGTGAAGTGGCCTCGTCGAGGACCAGTATCGGCGCGTCCTTGAGGAAGGCCCGTGCGATCGCGACGCGCTGGCGCTGGCCGCCGGAGAGCTGGACACCGCGCTCGCCGACGCGGGTGTCCAGACCTTCGGGCAGGCTGGCAACGAACTCCGACAGCGCGGCCTGCTCCAGCGCGCGGCCGATCGCGGCATCGGATGCACCCGGCCGTGCGAGGCGGATATTCGCCCGCAGCGTGTCGTTGAACAGGTAGGTGTCCTGTGCAACGAGGGCGATGCGCTCGCGCAGTCCATCCAGCGTGAGCTTGCGCACGTCCACGCCGGCCAGGCGCACCGCGCCTGCATCGGGATCCCAGAAACGCAGGATCAGATTGGCGACGGTGGTTTTGCCGGCGCCCGAAGGCCCGACCAACGCGACGGTCGATCCTGCGGCGACATCGAAGGACACATCCGACAACGCGGGCACGCTGCGCCGCGGATAGGCGAAGCGCACCTCATCGAACTGCAGGGACGAGCCGCCTGCGGTCACCGGCGGATCGAACGGACCGCCGACGATCCGCACCGGTTCCGAATGCACTACGGAGAGCCGCCGCGTGGACGCGATCGTGTCGGCGAGCTGGCGACCGACCTGGGCGATCTCGGACACCGGCAGGAACGCGGCGACGGACACGAGGATCAAGAGCGGCAGCAAGGTCGGCGCGATCCAGCCGCCCGCGACCAGGTATGCGCCCGTGCCCGCAATCGCGAGGCCGCCCAGACCGGTGGCGAGCTCCAGTTTTTCGTTCTGCCGCGAAAGGTCGTCGAGCAATCGCAGCCGCGTCTGCTGGTAACGTCGTACGAGCGCGACGAACTGCGCGCGCCGCTGCGCCGTTGCCTGAAAGGCGAGCAGATCGGAAAGGCCCTGTATGGTCTCGGTCACATGCGCGCCGAGCAGCCCGAGCGCCGCGCGCGCCTCAGAGCCCATGCGGTCGATGCGCCGGCGACCGATCCAGGGCGAGAGCGCGGCATAGGCCAGGAACGGCAGGAGCACGATCGCGAGCGGCCACGCGGCGACACCCAGCAACACCAGCACCGCGCCCGGCACCAGGACCGCAACGCACGCCGGCGCAACGGTGTGCGCGAAGAAATACTCCACGGTTTCCACGTCCTGCGTCGACAGCGCGAGCAGGTCTCCCGACCGGCGCTCCAGCAGGTAGGCCGGCGCCAGCGCCTCGAGCTTGTCGTACAGCGCGATGCGCATCTCGGCGAGCAGCCGGTACGCCATGTCGTGTGCAAGCCAGGATTCGAGCCAGTGCAGTAACCCCGCAAGCGGTGCGACGATGAAAAGAGCGATGACGAGCGGCTGCGGCCAGGCGCCGTCTTTTACCGCCGCGATGACGAGCGCGCCCAGGACGCCCACGCCGATGAACGCTGCGACCCGCCCGATGCCGAGCGCGACGGTCAGCGCAAGCTGCCGCCACCAGGGACGGATGAAAGACACGAGCGAGACGAGCGTATCGCGCCATCCCACCTTTCCCGCATCGGCGTCGATGTCGCGCACTGCGATGCGGTTCTCGTCGTGACGCTCGAAGCCTCCGGTTAGCGAAGGGTTGCGATCTTCCAGCGCATCCGGCACGACTTCGGCGCCGCCTATATCGTCGCCCTGGTCGATGGTTGCCTGCGAGCCCATCAGAGCGCGGTACGGTCCGTCGCGGCGCATCAACTCGTCGTGGCGGCCGCTTTCGACGACCCGTCCGCGGTCGAGCACGAGGATGCGGTCGGCCGCGATCACGCTCGACAGGCGATGGGCGAGTATGAGCGTCGTGCGCGCCTGCATCAGTCGGTCGAGCGCCTCCTGGATTACGGCT
>CAZULX010000323.1:0-3367 GCA_964621335.1 uncultured Streptomycetaceae bacterium | reverse complement strand
GAAGAGCGCATCGCCTCTTCGGCCGGCGCGAGCTACGACGGCGTGAATCGCGGTCCCGGGATGTTCCTCCTGAGCGGCACGCCGACGCCCGGCAAGACTGCGCAGGCGCTGGAGCAGGCCCTGCGCCGCGAAATCGCGAAGCTGATTGCCGAAGGCGTGGCCGAGGACGAGCTCCAGCGCGTGAAGTCGCAGGTGGTCGCCTCGCACGTCTACGAGCGCGATTCGATGTTCTATCAGGCGCGCCAAATCGGCTCGCTCGAAATGGCCGGGCTCTCGCACCGGGTCATCGACCTCTTCGTGGAAAAGCTGAAAGGCGTCACCGCCGAGCAGGTCGTGGCGGTGGCGAGGAAGTACCTCGTCGATGACGAGCTGACCGTCGCTTATCTCGATCCGCAGCCGCTGGCGGGCAAGCGCCCCTTCGCACCTCCTCCCGGGGCGCGGCATGCACGATAAGGCGCTGCGGCTCGCCGCCTGTGTGTTTCTGCTCGCGGTTGCGCAGACAGCCCACGCGCTCCTTCCGATACAGCACTGGGACACCAAGCGCGGCGCGCGCGTGTACTTCGTCGAAAACCACGATCTCCCGATGCTCGACCTGAGCGTGGATTTCGCGGCCGGCGCGGCGTTCGATACGCCTCAGAAATCCGGCGTGGCGAACATGACCGCGCACGTGCTGAGACTCGGCTCGGCGGGTATGGACGAGAACTCGATCGCCCGCAGGATCGCGGACGTCGGGGCGCTCCTTTCCGGGCGCTTCGATTCCGACCGCGCCGGCGTGGGCCTGCGCACCCTCTCCAGCGCGAAGGAGCGCACCCAGGCCCTCGAAATCTACGCCCGCGTGCTGACGCAGCCCGAGTTTCCGGCGCCGGTGCTCGAGCGCGAGAAAGTGCGCCTGATCGGCGCGCTCAAGGAAGCGGACACCAAACCCGATACGATCGCCGCGCGCACCTTCCGCCGTATGCTCTACCCGCAGCACCCGTACGGCATGCGCAGCACCGGGGAAGTCGAGACCGTCGCCAGGATCACGCGCGAGGACCTCATTTCATTTCATCGCACGCATTACACCGCCGAGCGCGCGGTCGTCGCCCTGATGGGCGCCGTCACGCGCGAGGAAGCTGCGGCGATCGCCGAGGCGGTCACTGCGGGCCTGCCTTCGGGCGACGCGGCGGCCGCCGCGCTGCCTTCGGTATCGCACCGCCCCGACGGCGCCGTGAGATGGATCCGGCACCCGGCGACGCAGAGTCACATCCTGATCGGCGCCCCAGGCATCCGCCGCGACGATCCGGATTATTTCCCGTTGTTCGTCGGCAATCACGTCCTCGGCGGCGGCGGCTTCACCTCGCGCATCAACGAGGAAGTCCGACAAAAGCGCGGGCTCGCGTATTCCGCATACAGCTATTTTTCGCCGATGCTGCAGGAAGGACCGTTCGTGATGGGCATGCAGACGCAGGCCGCGCAGGCGAAGGATGCGCTCGAAATCGTTCGCAAGACGCTGACGGAGTTCGTCGCGCAGGGGCCGACGGCTAAAGAGCTCGCGGCGGCGAAGAAGAACATCATCGGCGGGTTTCCGCTGCGCATCGACAGCAACCGCAAGATCCACGAGTACCTCGCGGTGATCGGATTCTATCGGCTGCCGCTCACCTACCTGGACGATTTCACGAAGAACGTCGAGCGCGTGACGGTGGATCGCATCAAGGCGGCATTTCAGCGCCGCATCGATCCCGAGCGACTGGTGACCGTGGTGGTCGGCAGCAGCGACGAAAACGCGGCCGCAACGGCAGCCCCCGCAGCCGCGAAAAGCAACTGATCTCCGGCTCGTGAAAGCGAACGAAGTGCGCATCGTCGGCGGCGAGTGGCGCAGCCGGCGCATCCGCTTCACGCCGCGAGCCGATCTGCGCCCGACACCCGACCGCGTGCGCGAGACCGTTTTCAACTGGCTCGGGCAGGACCTGACGGGCCTCGCGTGCCTCGATCTCTTCGCCGGAAGCGGCGCGCTCGGCTTCGAAGCCGCTTCGCGCGGCGCCAAGCGCGTCGTCATGGTCGAGCGCGACCGCGAAGCGTGCGCTGCGCTCGAGCGCAATCGGGAGGCGCTGGGAGCCCGCCAGGTGGAGCTGGTTCGAGGCGATGCGCTAGAATTCGTGCGCACCGACCGCGGCGTGTACGACGTCATCTTTCTCGACCCGCCGTTTTCGGTGTCGTACGGTCCGGAGCTCGCCGCGTCGTTGGCGCCGCGCCTGGCCGGCGGCGGCTGGCTCTATTACGAGTCGACGACAGGCGCGCAAAAGCCGCCGGGCTGGCTGGTGCACAGGGAAAGCCGCGCGGGCCGCGTCGCATTTCAACTCTTGAAACGGAATCACGATGAATCACACGGCGATTTATCCGGGGACATTCGACCCGATCACGCTCGGCCATGACGACCTCGCGCGCCGCGCCTCGCGTCTCTTCGACAAGGTGATCGTCGCCGTCGCGGACAGCCGCGCGAAAAAGCCTTTCTTCACGCTCGAGGAGCGCGTCGAAATGGCGCGAGAGACCCTGCAAGACATGCCGAACGTTCACGTGACGGGCTTTTCCGGGCTCCTCATGAAGTTCGTGCAGGAGCAGGGCGCCCGTGTCGTGGTGCGAGGTTTGAGGGCGGTATCGGATTTCGAGTACGAATTTCAGCTCGCCGGGATGAACCGCGGAATGTATCCTGATGTCGAAACTATTTTTCTCACGCCCGGGGAGCAGTTCATGTTCATATCGGCGACGATCGTGAGGGAGATCTCGGTGCTCGGCGGCGACACTTCCAAGTTCGTTCCGCCTTACGTGGGCGAGCAGCTCAAGCTGAAGATCAGGCAGCTCGGGGGTAAGTGATGCGAAGCGGTTCGCATCATCCTGAACCAGCGCCGGGCATCGGCGCGCGATTCAGGATCCATTAAAGGTTACTCATGGCTTTGATGATCACCGACGAGTGCATCAACTGCGACGTGTGCGAGCCCGAGTGCCCGAACGAGGCGATATCGGCGGGCGAGGAGATCTACGAGATCGATCCGGGGAAGTGCACCGAATGCGTGGGCCACCACGAAGGGCCGCAGTGCCAGAAAGTCTGCCCCGTCGACTGCATCCCTTTCAACCCCGACATCGTCGAAACCCGAGAGCAGCTATACGCGAAATTTCTTCGCCTCACCGCCGCCAAGGCCGCGTGAGTCCGACGTAGGGTGCGTAAGTTACGCACCCTACGATCAGCGCTGCTGGCACCTTGGACAGTAAAACGTCGAGCGCTGGCCCTGCCTGATCTCCCTGATCGGCGTCCCGCACTTCACGCACGGCTCTCCGCCGCGGCCGTAAACGAGGTGC
Source organism: uncultured Streptomycetaceae bacterium (assembly GCA_964621335.1). GTDB lineage: Bacteria > Pseudomonadota > Gammaproteobacteria > Burkholderiales > SG8-41 > JAQGMV01. The sequence goes on along the minus strand of CAZULX010000323.1, from coordinate 34 downwards.
TCGTTCTGAAAATATCCCGCGCGCTCGTCGCTGC
>CAZULX010000322.1:0-4099 GCA_964621335.1 uncultured Streptomycetaceae bacterium | reverse complement strand
GCTCTGATGCACGGGCGATCTCATTGCGGGGAATATGCGCCGAAGCAATTGCGAGGCCGCCGCAAGCCGGCGCGGCTTTCGCGATCGATCGCTGGTTCAGCAAGTTCTCGAAGCAGGGACCTGGGACATCGGTCGGTGCGTCACTGCCGCACCCTGCGGCGCTTACTGCTCGAGCTTCACGCCGGCGTCCTTGATGACTTTGCTCCAGCGTGCGATCTCGCCGCGCATGTGCCGCGTCATCTCTTCGGGCGTGCTCGGCAGCGCTTCGAGGCCGCGGGCTTCGAGTTGTTTGCGCACCTCCGCGTCGGCGAGCACGCCGCGCACGTCGCGATTCACCTTGAGCACGATCGCGCGCGGCGTCTTCGCCGGCGCGAGCAGACCCACCCACGCAGTCGCGTCGAAGCCCTTGATGCCGGCTTCGTGGAGCGAAGGCACGTTCGGCAAGGAATCCTTGCGCTTGAGGGTGGAGACTGCGAGCCCTTTCAGCTTGCCGCTTTTAACCTGCGGAATCGCGACCGAGAGGTTGGAGAACGTCATCTGCACCTCGCCCGCCATCACCGCCGCCATCGCAGGCGCACCGCCTTTGTAAGCGACGTGCGTCATCTCTATCCCCGCCATGCTCTTGAAAAGCTCCATCACGAGATGCGCCGAGCTGCCGTGCCCGAAGGACGAGAAGTTGAGCTTGCGCGGCTGCGCTTTCGCCAGCTTGACGAGCTCCTGCACCGAAGCCGCGGGAAACGAAGGGTTCACCACGAGCGCATACGCCCCGCTCACGAGCGTGCTGACCGGCGCGAAATCGCGGTTCAAGTCGAAGGGCAGCGTGCGGTAGAGCGCGACGTTGCTGGTGATGCTCGAAGACACGATGAAAAGCGTGTAGCCGTCGGGATTCGCGTTGGCGGCGATCTCCGCGCCGATGTTGCCGCCCGCGCCGCCGCGATTGTCGATGATGACCGGGCGCGACCAGAGGACGTGGAGCTGGTTTGCGATCAGGCGTGAAGCGATGTCGTTCACGCCGCCCGGCGGGAAAGGGACGATGAGCCGCACCGGACGCTCGGGGAAGCGCGATTCGGCGGCGGCTGCGAAGCCGCTCGCGAGGATGAGGACCGCGGCGACCAGGCCTTTCGTCACGCCGTCTCCTCCACGACGTAGCCCGAAGGCGTTCCCAGCACCGTCGTGCGCTCCATGTGCCGGCGTTGCGTCTCGTCGAAATCGCCGAGCGCGAGGTGCATCGTGCAGCGGTTGTCCCAGACCACGATGTCGTTCCTGCGCCACTGGTGGCGGTAGATGAACTCGAAGCGGGTGGCGTGCGCGTTGAGATACTTGATGAGGGGCTGGCTTTCCTCTTCGGTGAGACCGTCGAAGCGCTTCACCTTGTCGCCGAGGTAGAGCGCCTTGCGTCCGGTCTCGGGATGAACGCGCACGACCGGCTGCGCGATAGGGGGATTCAGCTTGAGCTGCTCATCGGCGCGGCTTGCACCGATTTCGGGATTGGCGATCTTGCGCGTGCCGGCCATCTGGATGCCGTGCAGGTCGGCGATCATCTTCTTCATGCCCCCGGAGAGCGTCTCGTAGGCGAGATACATGTTCGCGAAAACGGTGTCGCCGCCGACCTCGGGTACGATGATGCCGCGCAGCAGCGAGCCGAGCGAAGGCACCGGCGTGAAAGACATGTCCGAGTGCCACTGGCGACCGGTGTAGCGGCTTTCCGAAGGGCTGCCGTCGGGATTGGGCTCGTTGGTGACGAGCAGGATCTCGGGATGGTCCGGGTGGCGATCGCGCGGCAGCGCGTCGTGCCGGTCGAGCTCGCCGAAGCGGCGGCTGAAGTCGATGTGCTGCTCGCGCGTGATGTCCTGGTCGCGGAAGAGCAGGATGCCGTTGTCGAGGAACGCGTCGTAAACCTCGCCGAACTGCGTTTCGGTGACCTTCGTGACGTCGATGCCGCGGACTTCGGCGCCGAGCGCATACGACAGCTTGCGTAATTCGAGTGCCATTTCGTGCGCCTCCTCGCTTCAGCCGGCCGGGTTCATGATGTGGGCTTGACGTGCGGCAATCCGCCGACTCGGGCGTATTGTAAGGGATGGACTGCAGTTTCATAATCTAAGCGGACAGCGGCGTTAACCGCGCCGCGCCCCGGGAGAGTCCGCCCGCTGCGAGAGCGCTCGATGATGCCGAAGCTCGCCGCACTGCTCTTATTCACCGCTGCGTGCCTGCCTGCCCCGGGCTGGGCCTCTTCGGAGTACCCCGACAGGCGAGTGCGCGTGGTGGTGGGCGCGCCGCCCGGCGATTCGATCGACATCCAGGCGCGCCTCGTCACGCACCTGCTCTCGAAGTTCTTCCGGCATCGCTTCACCGTCGAGAATCACGTCGGCAGCATGGGCAATGCAGCCGCCGCGCGCGTCGCGAAAGCGCCCGGCGACGGACACACGCTGCTCGTGGTGTCGGCCTCGTTCGCGACCAACGTCAGCATGTATCCCGATCTCGAGTATCACCCGCAGCGCGACTTCGTGCCGGTTGCGCGGCTCGCCACCTTTCAGCACGTGCTGATCGTCAACTCGAAGGTGGACGCGCAAACGCTCACTGAATTTCTGATGCTCGTGCGCGCCCGTCCGGGGCGCATCGCGATCGCTTCCGCGGGAACGGGCACGACGTCCCACCTCGCCGCGGAGCTCATGAAACTGCGCGCGGGCTGGCTGAATGCGCTCCACGTCCCGTACAGAGGCAGCGCGCAGGCGCTCATGGACGTCCTCGGCAACCATGTGCATGCGACCTTCACGAGCGTGTCTTCAGCACACGGGCACGTGCGCAGCGGCCGCGTGAGGGCGCTCGCCGTGGCGAGCGAGAAACGCCTGACCATGCTCCCCAACGTGCCGACGTTCGTCGAATCGGGCTTTCCCGGTCTTGCGGCGTCGGGCTGGAGCGGCGTCGTCGCACCGGCCGGAACGCCGTACGACACGGTCGTGCGGCTGAACCTCGCGATCAACGAGGCGGTGAGCTCAGGGCTCATGAAGCAGCGCTTCGCAACGCAGGGCGCGAAAGCGCTGCACGAGCCGCCGGAGCGTTTCGTGGAGTATCTGCGCGTCGAGATCGAGAGGTGGGCGAAAGTCGTCAAAGCCTCCGGCCTTGCCCCGGAGTGAGCTCCACCCCACTCCACATGTTGGGCTTTCCCCGCCCGAGCCACCGCTGTTTGATTAACATTGCGGCATGGATCAGCCCAAGAGCGAGGTGCTGCAAAAAGCCGCCGTGCGATCGCGCACGGCGCGCTTCGCAGGCGTCAAAGCCTGGCTGATCGGCGCCGCGGCGATCGCATTGATCGCGTGGGCGGCGAGCTGGATCTACCACCGCTGGACGCACGTTTACGTCGACGACGCCCGCATCGACGGGGAAGTCGTCACCATCTCGAGCCGGGTCTCGGGCTGGATCACCGAGCTGCCCGTGATCGAAGGCGACGCGGTGAAGAAGGGGCAGGTGATCGCCCGCGTCGACGACCGCGACTCGCGGCTCCAGCGCGAGGTGCTTCAGGCGCGCCTGAAGACGATCGAGAGCCAGATGGGCGTCATGCGCGCGCAGACCGGACAGGTCGATCAGGAGACGCTGGGGAAATACCAGGCCGAATCGAACCGCATCGCTGCCGCCGAAGCCGAAGTCGCTGCGATGGCCGCGGCGCTCAAGCAGGCGCGCTATGACTACGATCGCGCGGTCGACCTGCACGCGCAGAAATGGCTTTCGCAACAGGCGATGGAGCGCGCGCGAACGACTTTTCAGCAGGCGCAGGAGAGCCATCGCAAGGCGATCGCCGAAGTCGCGGCCGCGCGCGGCAATCTGTCGAGCGCTGGCGGCAGCCGCAAGCAGATCCAGGTGATGGAGCGCCAGCTCGTCGTGCTCGCGAACCAGGCGGCGGAGATCCGCGCCGAGATGCACCGCCAGGAAGCCGACATCACCGACCGCACGATCACGAGCCCGGGCGACGGGCGCATCGTGATGACTTTCGTGCGCAAAGGCGAGCACGTCGGCGCCGGGCAGCGCATCGTCATGTTCCACGATCCGAACCAGATCTGGGTCGAAGCGAACGTGAAGGAGACCTCCATCGGGCTCCTGAAGC
>CAZULX010000321.1:0-4222 GCA_964621335.1 uncultured Streptomycetaceae bacterium | reverse complement strand
AAATCGTCGCGCCGCTGGGCACCGCCGTGGGTTTAGAGTGCCAGGCGGTGCTGATTAACGCGCAGCGCTTCAACACGACCGCGAACATCTGGGGCATCAGCAACAACCGCCGCGGCACGAATACCAACCGCATCGCGATTTACAGAAAACCCGTTCCGCAGCGCTGATCACACCTTTCGCGCGCCCGGGCGCGCGAAAGCGCCGTGTTAATATAGCGGCCCACGCTGCACGCGGCCGCTCAAGGTTCATTCCAGCTCCGTCCGTTACCGGCGCTCTCCTCTCGAAGCGCGCAGGAACATTTGTGGTGCAGCCCGCTGGAAAAACGTCTGCACCCATCGGATTGGAGACTCAATCGTGGCGATAAACGACGACGCGCTCCCCGGCGTCGAGCGCAACCTCCTGCAACTGGGCGACGTTTGCATCGAGTATTACGCCCAAGGCAGCGGCCCGCTCGTCGTGCTGCTGCCTTCACTCGGACGCGGAGCGGAGGATTTCGACGATGTCCGCCCGCGACTCGCCCCTGCGTGCCGGGTCGTGACGCCCCAGCCGCGCGGCATCGGAGCGAGCCGCGGCCCGATGAGCGGCATCACACTGCACGACTACGCGCACGACATCGCGGCGCTCATCGAGCATGAGGGCGGAGGCCCGGCCTTGATCGGCGGTCACGCTTTCGGGAATTTCGTCGCGCGCGCGACCGCCACCGACCGTCCCGACCTCGTTCGCGGGGTGGCGCTGCTCGGCGCGACCCACGTATGGCCGGTGCCGCCGGACGTGCGTGAGTCGATCATGAAGAGCAGCGACCTCTCGCTCTCCGACGACGAGCGCCTCAAATATCTGCGTCACGCGTTTTTCGCACCCGCCAGCGATCCACGGGTATGGCTCTCCGGGTGGTACCCCGAAGTCAAGAAAGCGCAGCGCGCCGCGACCAACGCTACCCCGCAGGTCGAATGGTGGCAGGCGGGCACTGCGCAGATACTCGACGTGCAGCCCGAGGGCGACGTCATGATTCCGCCGGAGAGCCGCTCGCGCTACCGTGACGAGCTCGGCGAGCGCGTCACCATCGTTCGCATCCCGAACGCCGCTCACGCGCTTCTTCCCGAGCAGCCGCAAGCGGTCGCGCGCGCGCTGCTCGATTTCGCAACGCGCCTCTTCGGCGGCAAATGAAGCTCTACTGGTCGCCGCGCTCGCCTTTCGTGCGCAAGGTCATGGTGTGCGCACACGAGCTGGGGCTCTCCGATCGCATCGAGAAAGTCTATGCGCTCGTCGCGATGACACGAACGAACCCCGAAGTGATGCAGGTCAATCCCATTGGACGCATTCCCGCGCTCGTCACCGGCGAAGGCATCGTGCTCTACGACTCGCACGTGATCTGTGAGTACCTCGACACCGTGTACGGCGCCTCGCGCCTCTTTCCCAGGGAAACGCCGCGGCGCTGGGACGTGCTGCGTCGCCTCGCGCTCGGCGACGGCATGCTAGAGACGCTCGTGCTGTGGCGCAGCGAGCAGTCGCGGCCGGCGGGTGAGCGCTCGGCCGCAACGCTCGCCGCTTTCGAGCAGAAGGCGGCGAGCGCGCTCAAAGCGCTCGAAAACGACGCCGCTACGCGCGAGCTCGACATCGGTGATATCGCCATCGGCTGCGCGCTCGGCTATCTCGATTTCAGATACGCCCGGCTCGGCTGGCGCGCGCAGGCGCCCCGCGCCGCGGCGTGGTTCGAGACATTCAACGCACGCCCGTCGATGCAGCAAACCCTGCCTTATGAGGAGTAAAGCCGATTTGGCCGCCAAGCCCGACCTCGCCCGCTTCCTGAACCCCCGCGCAGTCGCCGTCGTCGGCGCTTCGAACGATCTAACGCGCATCGGCGGCCAGCCGATACGCCTCTTGACCGAGTTCGGCTACCGGGGTTGCGTCTATCCGGTGAACCCGAAATACGCCGAGATCAAAGGCCTACGGTGCTATCCCGACGTCGCCGCGGTGCCCAAGCCGTGCGACGTCGCGCTGATCGCGCTCGCCGCGGCGCACGTGCCCGGCGTGATCGAAGCGTGCGGCCGCGCCGGAATCCCTTATGCGCTCGTGCTGTCCGCAGGCTTCAGCGAAGTCGGCGGCAAAGGGCTGTCGCTGCAGGCGGAGCTCGTCGACGCGGTGAGGAAAAGCGGCGTGCGCGTCAACGGTCCCAATTGCCTCGGAATGCTCAATCTCAAGGACGGCGTGCGTAACGGCTTCGGCGGCACGCTCATGCTCGACACGCTCAAGACCGGACCGATCGCAATGGTGACGCAGTCGGGCGGCTTCGGCTTCGGCGCGCTCGCGATCGCCGCGCATTACGGCGTCGGCATGAACTACGCGATCTCCACCGGAAATGAAGCCGATCTCACCGCGCTCGACTGGCTCGAAGCGGTGATCGAGCTTCCCGACGTCGAGCTCGCGGTCGCTTTCCTCGAAGGCATCAGCGACGGGCGGCGTCTCATCGCGATCGGCGAGCGCGCGCTCGAGCTCGGCAAACCGATACTCGCGTGGAAAGTCGGCAATACGGGCGCGGGGCGGCAGGCGGCGGCCTCGCACACGGCGCGTCTCACGGCCGGCTACGAGCTCTATCGCACGGCCTTTCGCCTCGGCGGCTTCATCGAGGTGCGCGACATCGACGACCTGGTGGACATCTGCAAGGCTTTCCGCGGGCGCAAGCTTCCGAAATCCAACCGCGTCGCCGTGATCACGGCCTCGGGCGGCGCCGGCGTGCTGCTCGCGGACCGTTGCGTCGAAGAAGGGCTCGAGCTGCCGCCGCTCGCCGAGGCGACCGTCGCGAAGCTGCGCGAGTACGTCGCGGCGTTCGCCACCGTCGCCAACCCGGTTGACGCGACGCCCCAGGGTTATAACGACAGCTTCGCCTCGTACAACCGTCTCATCGGCGACGTGCTTGCCGACCCGAACATCGACGCGGTCATTGCGCGCTCGCCGCGCGGAGCCGCGGCGTCGGTGTGGGCGAAGAATTTCGTGGAGATGCTGCGGACTATAGACAAGCCGGTGCTCATCAACTGGCCGACTTCGCCCGACGATAACGCCGACGTGGTCGAGTTCCTGGAATCGAACGCCGTGCCCGTCATCATGGCGCCGGGACGCACCGCCCACGCCCTCGCCGCGCTGAACGACTACGCTCAGAAGAGGAAGCGTTTCGAGGCGACCGGGCGCCGCAGCGACGAGCGCGTCATCGCCGCGCAAAAGCTCGATCTCGCGGGGACAGGCACGCTCGGCGAGCATCGCTCGAAAGCGCTGCTCGCAGGCTACGGCATTCCGGTCGTCGAAGAAAGGCTGCTCCCGGCCGACGAGCTCGCCAGGCTCGAACGCGCGCCGCTCCCCTTCCCCCTCGCGCTCAAAATCGAGTCTGCGGACATTCCGCACAAGACCGAAGCCGGCGTGGTGCGTCTCGACATCGCCGATCTCGAAGGATTGAAGCGTGCAGGCCGCGAAATCCTGGAAGCCGCGCGGCGCCACAAACCGGATGCGCGCATCGACGGCGTGCTCGTGCAGCAGATGGCGAGCGGGCTCGAGACGATCGCCGGCGCGGTAAACGATCCCTTCTTCGGTCCCGTCGTGGCGTTCGGTCTCGGCGGCGTCTACACCGAGCTCCTGAAGGACGTGACTTACCGCTTTGCGCCCTTCGGCGTGCAGACGGCGAAAGAGATGATCGGCGAGATCAAGGGCGCGGCGCTGCTGCGAGGCTACCGCGGCGGGCCCGCGCTCGACGTCGACGCGCTCGCCGATGCGCTCTCGCGCCTGTCGCTGCTCGCGGCCGATCACGCGGATCGCATTGCTGAGATCGACGTGAATCCGATGTTCGTGCGGCCCGCCGGCGCCGGGGTCGTCGCCGCGGACGCACTGGTGGTACTGAAAGAGAAAAAACCGGGGTCCTAGGAGAAACTGATGAAATTGCGGTTTGCACTGACGTTCTTTCCTGCGCGACGAGATCGCGAAATGGGCCAAAGTCATCAAGTTCGCCAACGTTAAAGGACTCTCGTCATGAAAAATCGCGCCATTGCTGGCCTCGCCGGAGTGCTCGCCTGCGGCCTCGCCCTGCACGCTTACCCGCAGTCGTATCCGTCCAAGCCGGTCCGCATCGTCATCGGCTTCCCGGCGGGCGGCCCGACCGACATCGTGACACGCATGATCGCGCCCAAACTCTCGGAAGGGCTCGGCCAGACCATGATCGTCGAAAATCGCGGCGGCGCCG
>CAZULX010000320.1:0-20284 GCA_964621335.1 uncultured Streptomycetaceae bacterium | reverse complement strand
CGAACGCGTGATGCAGGAATACAACGAAAAACGCGGAGGCCGCGCAGGTTACGAGCGCATCGTCGCCGAAGCGCTAAAGCCCCTGCCCCGCCCCGAAAGCATAGAAGAGACACTGCGCCGCCTCTCGGGCGGCCACCCCGGCGCCCGCCGGGATCGCAGCGATCCTTCCTCCACCGTATAAGTGCAGGGGCGGCCGGCAATAAAAACGCCGCGCGACATCGCGAAGTGGGCGAAGATCGTGAAGGTTTCCGGCGCCCACGTCGACCGATAGCTCTGCATACCACTGACGCATCCATACCGGATGGTTACTCCGCTCCCCGGCCGGGAGGGGGGAGGGTCAGAGGGAGGGGGAGGGGCTATCTTGTCCCGGTTTTTTATTTCACGATTCTGAACGGCGTGACATTCGTCGCCGCCGGCAGCAGCGTGCGCTTGAGCAGCGCCGTGGTCTCGCCCTCGGGCAGCGGAACGCCCAGCAGGTAACCCTGCACTTCGTCGCACCCGTGCTCGCCCAGGAAAGCGAGCTGCTCCTGCGTCTCCACCCCTTCGGCGATCACTTTCAGGTCGAGGCTGTGCGCCATTGCGAGTATCGCCTGCGTGATCGCGGTGTTGCCGGCGTCGTGCGGCACGTCGCCCACGAACGAGCGGTCGATCTTCAGGCAGTCGATCGGGAAGCGCTTGAGGTACGCGAGCGACGAGTAGCCGGTCCCGAAATCGTCGATCGAGATGCGGATCCCCATGCCTTTCAACTCCGACAGGAGCGCCACCGCGCGCGGCGCGTTGTGCATGACGGTCGACTCGGTGATCTCGAGCTCGAGGAGGCTCGTGTCGCACGCCGTCGCCGAAAGCACGCGCACGATGTCCTGGATCAGCTGGCGATGGACGAACTGCCGCGGCGAGAGATTGACCGCGATGCGTATGGGCGGCAGACCGAGCGCGTGCCACGCGCGCTGCTGCTCGCAGGCGTGCTGCAGCACCCATTCACCGATCGGCACGATCAGCCCCGTCTCCTCCGCGATGCCGATGAATTTGCCGGGCGGCAGCAGATTTTCCCCGTTCTGCCACCGCACCAGCGCTTCCACGCCCACGATCGCGCCGCTTTGCGTATTCATGACCGGCTGGTAGTGCAGCACGAGCTCGTCGCGCTCGAGCGCGCCGCGCAGGCGCGATTCGAGCGTCAGACGCTCGACCGAATGCACGTTGATCTGGTCCGAATAGAACTGGAACGTGTTGCGGCCCTGCTCTTTTGCGCGATACATCGCGATGTCCGCGAACTTCATGAGGGAGCGCATGTCCTGGGCGTCGCCCGGATACGTGCTGATGCCGATGCTCGCGGTGACGTGCACCTCGCGTCCGGAGATCGTGAAATTCGAAGTGAGCGAAGCGATAAGCTTGTCGGCGACGCGTGTGATCGCGCCCGGCTCCGCGAGGTCCTCGAGCAGCACCACGAATTCGTCGCCGCCGAGCCGCGCGACCATGTCGCCGGTGCGCAGGTGCTCCGTGATGCGCTGCGCGACCTCGCGCAGAAGCATGTCGCCCGCCTCGTGGCCGAGCGTGTCGTTGATGATCTTGAAGCGGTCGAGGTCGATGAACATCACGGCCAGGCGCCGATCGTGCCTTTGCGCCTGAGCGATCGCCTGCTCGAGCCGTTCGTTGAACATGACGCGGTTCGGCAGATTGGTGAGCGAATCGTGCATCGCGACGAACTTCACCGCCTCTTCCGCCTTCATGCGCACGATGAACTGCCCGATCTGGCTGCCGATGGACTCCGCGATCTGGATCAGCATCGCATCGGGCTCGCGCACGTCGCGATGGAAGAATTCCATGATGCCGAGCACTTCCCCGCTCGCAATCAGCGGAAATGCGAACGCGCCGTGCAGCCCCGCGCGCTCGACGAGGGCCCTCCTCCGCATGCCCGCATGCTTCGAGATGTCGGAGATCCACACCGGCTCGCCCGCCGCATACGTCTGGCGCACGAGCCCGGCTCCCGGGTCCGGCTTGACGGTGCGATGCGAGGCGGAAGCCGCGAAAGCATGCATTTCGGGCGTGTCGACGCTCCAGAACTCACGGCGCCTCAGCACGTTCATCTCGGCGTCGAACTCGTAGCGGTCGCCGTAATGCCAGCCCATCGTCTCGCAGATCGTCTGGATGATTTTCGGTATCGCGACCGCAATCGATTCCGCCTCCGCGAGCACGCGCGTGATCGCGTGCTCCATGGCCTGGCGGCGCTCGGCCTGCTTGCGCTCGCTGATGTCGATGATGGTGCCGATCAGCCCCGCGACCGTGCCGTTCGCGCGCGCATACGTGGCCTTGTAATAAACGACGTCGTGCAGCGCGCGATCGCCGGCCGGAATGATCGCCTCGTAGTTCTGGCTGCCGGGTCGGTCCCACAGCGCCTGGTCGAGCGCGTGGAGGCGGTCGGTGAGCGCCTTGTCGTTCGGGTAGAGGTCGTGCACGGTCTTGCCGAGAAAAGCATCGCGTGGGATGCCGAAGAATTTCTCCCAGGCCTGGTTGACGCCGCGATAACGCCCATCGGTTCCCTTGAAGTAGATCGGGTTGGGCAGCGCCTCGATCATGCCTTGCGTGAGGCGCTGCGCCTCCGCGAGCTTCGCCTCGCTTTGCCGCAGGTCCTCGGTGATGCGCGCGGCGAGCCGGTGCGCGCGCTCGCGCGAAGACGCAAGCGAGCGGATGAGGCCCGCCACCAGCGCGCTCATGATGAGCCCGCCGATCAGGAGGAGCCACGGGAGCAGGCGGTCCGTCGGCGTCACGAAGTCGTCGGAGGAGCCGGTGAAGTCGAGGTTCCACCGGCGGCCGCCTAACTCGAGCGTCAGCCTGCGCTCGAATCGCCGTTTTTCGTCGGCCGAGACCCCGGGCGGAGCCGGCTTGACGAAGAGCTCGTAATCCGCAGCCTGAGGTCCCGGCGCTTCGCCGCCTGACATCGCGAACTCGTCGTAGAGCCTCACCGCCATCGGCGCGAGCGACGCGCGGGAGAGGATGTCGCCGACGAGGCCGTGCGCGAGGAAGGTGGCGCTGACGACGCCCATGAAAGCGGCGCGGCGCTCCTCGAGCGTCGCCGTGGGCATGCCGTTTCGGTACACCGCGAGGCGCACGCTCAGCGCGGGCTGTCGCGCGAAATCGTTCTCGAGCGTGATGCGACGCGACATCGCCAGCAGACCGGTGTCGCGCGCGCGCTCGACCGACTCGCGGCGGCCTTCGGTCAGAAGATCCAGCCCGAGCCCGCGTTCACTGCCGCCCATCGTCTCCGTATAGACGATCGGCACGTATTCCGTGCGTTCTCCCGGCGGTCTGATCGAAAAGTCAGGATAGCCTTCGGGATTCGTCGTGCGGTCCCCACGCACGCGCGCCTTGAACTTTTCCAGTTCGGATGCAGGGACGAGCTCGGCGAAATTGAGCGAGCGGATCGCAGGGTGGCGCTCGGGCAGCGCGAGGCCGCGCACGTAGAGGGCGAATTCCTCGCGGTTCACGTGCTCCGACGCGGCAAACAGGCCCTGCGTGCCGTAAATCACATCATAGCTGCTGTAGATGCGCGAGCGGATCGCGCCACCGGCCTCGTCGATGGCGGCGTCGGCTTTGGCTAGCGCGTGCTCGTGGATCCGGCTGTCGGCGATGAACCAGGCGAAGACGGAGATCGCGACGCCGGTGGCGAGTACACCCCACCCGGGCGAGGCGCGCGCGCCGAGCATATAGAGCTTTTTCCAGTTCGCTGGCAATGTGCCCCCTGCCGCGCTTCTTATCGATCAGGCTTCCGCACCGCGGCTGGCCCCGGCGTCGGGTCGTAAGCTCATTACGACGCCGCGCGCCGAAACTTTACGCCATAAGGCGCGGATTGTCCTGATTATTCGGGCTTTCCAGGAGCCTTTTAAGCGCACGAAGATCGGCTCGTGCGGCCTTCCCGAGGTCGAACCCGAAAAGCCCGGCAACCGCGCTTGCGAGGGTAGCTGGGGGTTGCGCGTACAGGAGATCGAGCCTGACCATCGTTCGCCCTGCGTCCAGGGGCCGGAACTGCACCGAGCCCGCGTTGAAAGCGCCGGAGCCGTCGACCGAGCGCCATGCGATGCGCTCGTCCGGCGCATCGTCGATGATCTCGGAATCCCACTCGACACGGGTACCGCCCGGGCCCACCGCAAGCCAGCGCGAGCGCGTCGCATCGATCTCGCGCACCGATTTCACGTACGGCATGACGAGCGGAAGATTGGGGAGATCGCGCCAGAAGCGATACAGCGTTTGCGCGTCGCGATCGATTTCCACGGCGAGCGTCTCCTGGCGCGGCGGCAGGCTCGTGCCGCGTACGGCGAGCTCGCGGCTGCAATAGACATCGAGCGCGGTGACACCGGCCACCGCCGCAGTGGCGACTGCAATGCGCCTCCGGTCCGCACCGGGAACGAGCGCGCCGCCGCCGAGCGCCGCGAGATCGAGCACGTCGCCGGCGCTGCGCAGCTTCAGCCACGGCGCCGGCTGGTCCTGCGTGAGCAGGCCCACGCCGCACGCGATTTCGCGCAGCCCGCACACGACCATCAACGCGGGCGGCACCGGAACGCCGCACAGGCGCGCGACGGTGCGCGGCGCGAGCACCTGGGCGACGCCGATGCCGACGCTGAACCAGCCCAGGCCGCGCGCGATGCGCTCCGATTGTGGTTTCGCGGGGCGTTTTCTCGTGGAATAGGCCGGCATTCGGCTCCTTTGCTTTAGTCTCGGAATTCTCCGGCGCGGAAGTGTGCAACCTGCGTGCCTTGAGAAAGCAGCTCAATCCTTGCATCCATATTGCCTCTTCGTACCCGGTTCTGGGGGGCGGCGCTCGCCTTCGCTCGGGCCTCGCCGCCCCACGAACAGAAGGAAACCAATGGTTTCCCTCCGTAACCTCCTTTCCTTGGTCGCGTGCAGGAGGGTAAGTCCGACATGCTGCTAGCGCACGGCGCCTGCCGCGCGCAGCCTGCCGATGTCCTCGCCCGAGAGCGCGAGCAGGTCGCGCAACACCGCGTCGGTGTGCTCGCCCAGCCGCGGCGCCGGATTCGAGATCGTACCGCTCACCCCCGACATCTTGATGGGATTTCCCGGTAAACGCACGCGGCCGACATCGGGATGGTCGTATTCGACGATCATTTCGCGCTCGGCGACCGGGGGCTCGGCGAAGGCCCGGTCGAGGTTGTTCACCGGCGCCGCGGGCACTTCGGCTGCGCGCAGGCGCGCGAGCCAGTCACCGGCTGTGCGTCCGCGGAAGATGCGCTCGAGCGCGGGCACGAGGAGCGCGCGGTTCTCGACTCTCAAGGCGTTGGTCGCGAAGCGTGCATCGGCGGCGAGTCGGGGAGCGTCTATCGCTTCGCACAGCCTGCGCCAGAATATCTCCTGGCGCGTCGCGACCACGATATAGCCGTCGCTCGTCTCGAAAGCCTGCCACGGCACGGTGTAATCGTGCGACGACCCGGGCGGGCTCGGGAGCTCGCCGTTGGTGAGCCACATCGTGCCCATATAGGACAGGAGGTTCAGCATCGCGTCGTACATGGAAAGCTCGACCTGCCGTCCTTGTCCCGAGCGCTCGCGATCGAAGAGCGCCGCGAGTATGCCTTTGCACGCGAAGATGCCGCCGGACAAATCCGCGAGCAGAATGCCGACCCGCACCGGCGGGCGTCCCGGCTCGCCGGTGATCGCCATGTGGCCGCTCATCGCCTGCACGATGATGTCGAGCGCCGGATAATCCTTGTAGTCGCCGGCGATGCCGAAGCCCGTGACCGAGCACTGGATCAGGCGCGGATTGATTGTCGTGAGCGTGGCGTAATCGATTTTCAGTCGCTCGAGCACGCCCGCGCGGAAATTGTCGATGACCACGTCGCTCACGCGGACGAGGTCGTAGAAGACCTTCAGGCCCGCCTCGTTCTTGAGATCGACGACGACGCTTTTCTTGTTGCGGTTGAAAGTGAGGAAAAGGCCGCTCACGCCGCGATACGGTGCGACGGAAGGATTGCGGCCGAGATCGCCTTCGGGCGATTCGATCTTGATCACTTCGGCGCCGAGGTCGGAGAGCACCTGGCCGCCGTACGTGCCGGCGATGATCTGGCCGAGTTCGAGGATGCGCACCCCGCGCAGCGGCTCAGCCACGCTCTTCATCACTCCTTTTCATCAGTCGTGCTCATCCTTCAAAGCCCGAGCCCGCGGGCAATGATGTTCTTCTGGATCTCCGAGGTCCCCGCCCCTATCGTCGCGAGCCGCGAGTCGCGGAAGAAGCGCTGCATCGGGTACTCCATGCAATAGCCGTAGCCGCCGAGGATCTGAAGACCCAGGTCCGACACGTTCTTGTACGCTTCACCGGTATAGAGCTTCACCACCGCCGCGTCGTGCCGCGTCGCCTGCCCCTGCGCGAGCAGCCACGCGTAGCGGTAGACCAGCATGCGCGAGACGTCGAGCATGACTTTCATGTCGGCGAGCTTGTGCGAGATCGCCTGGAACTTGCCGATCGGGCGGCCGAACTGCTCGCGGTTCTTGGCGTACTCGAGCGCGTAATCGAAAGCCGCGCTCGCCGCGCCGGTGCGCGCCGCGGAAAGGCACAGGCGCTCGTACCAGAGGTAGGCATCGACCGCGTCCCATCCCTGATCGACCGTGCCGAGCACCGCTGAAGCCGGCACTCTCACGTCCGAATAGAACACCTGCGTCGTCTTGATCGCGCGCTGGCCGAGGGTCTCGATTTTCCGCACCTCGATTCCGGGAAGCCCGGTGTCGACCAGGAAACAGGTGATGCCCTGCTGCTTCTTCTCCGAAGTCGTGGTGCGCGTCACCAGCAGGCAGTAGTCGCTCAAGTCCATGCCGGAGGTGAAAACCTTCTGCCCGTTGATGACGAAGTGCTCGCCGTCGCGCACTGCGCGCGTCGCGATCGAAGCCGCGTCGGAGCCCGCGTGCGGCTCGGTGAGACCGAAGCAGAACGAAAGCTCGCCGCGCGCCACCCGCGGCAGCAGCGTCTCCTTCTGCTCGCGGCTGCCGTGCTGCATCACCGCGTAACCGCCGTAAGTGAGCGTGCGAAACACCCACATGCCGAGCTCTTCGAAGTGCTGCCCGATTTCCTCGAGCATGATCGCGAGCTCGACCGGCGTCGCACCCGCTCCGCCGTATTCCGCAGGCAGTATCAGCCCGAACCACCCCTGACGCGCCAGCGCGTCATACGCTTCCCGCGGCGGCTTTCCCTCGTTGTCGCACTCTTGCGCGTACTCCGGCGGGCACACTTCGTCGAGGAGCTCGCGCAAATGGCTGCGCAGGCTCTCCTGCTCGGCGCTGAACGAGAAATCCATCAGGCGTCCAGCTTCGAGAGCTCGAGGACGGCCTTGGCGCGGCTGTACATCGCGTAGTCGACGAGCTTGCCGTCGACGACGATCGCCGCGGCCGCGCCGGTTTTCTCCACGGCTTCGAACTCGGTCACGACGCGGCCGTAATACTCGACGTCGGCCTGCGTGACCGCATATGCGCGGCGCGCCGGGGCGATCTGTTTCGGATGTATCACCGTGCGCCCCACGTACCCCAGCCGCGCGGAGAGCGTCGAATCGCGGACGAAAGCCTCTTCGTCGCCGAGGTTGCTGAAAACGCCGTCGAGCGGATACGCCTTCCCCGCGGCGCGCGTATCGAGGAGCACTTTCGATCGCGCATAAAGAAGTTCGGGGCCGTCGACCGACCAGGCGCAGCCGAGGTCGGTCTGGAGATCGCCGTCCTGCGCGCTGCCGATGCAGCTCGTCACGACGCGCGGGGACGCCTGGAGCAGATCGAAGCAGCGATAGACGCCGAGGGCGCTCTCCAGCATCGGGATGATCTCCACGCTTCCCGGCTTCAGTTTTGCCGAGGCTTCGAGGCGATCAAGTAGCGACGCTGCACGGGTGATCTCTTCGACGTGCTCGGCCTTGGGCAGGAAAATCGCGGCCAGCCCGGGGCGGACGATCGCCGCGAGGTCGTCTTCGAGCATGCCGGTGGCGACCGCGTTCACGCGCACCGTCACGAGCAAAGCGCTTGCGGCGCTCGCCGCAGCCTCGATCGCCTGTGCGACCAGCGTGCGCGCTTCCGCCTTGGCCGCGAGCGGAACCGAATCCTCGAGATCGAAAATGACCGCGTCTGCGCCGCTTTCGAGCGCTTTCGCCATGACGCGCTCCTTGCTCCCGGGGGCGAAGAGCGCGATGCGTATCGGTTTCATTTACCGAACGTCTCCACCCGCACCGGCGGATTGCCGATCTCGTCCAGACGCTTGTCTTCCGCCATGATCTCGACGAACACTTCCAGCGCTTTCAACATCGGCGGCATGCCGAAGTTGACCGCCGTCTGAAAACAGATTTCCATCACCTCACGCGGGTGCGCGCCTTTGCGCAGCGCGCCCCGCATGTGGCCGCGCGCCTGCGTCTCCTCGCCCACCGCGAGACAGTCGCCGATCATGCACAGGAGCCGCGTCTTGTCGTCGACGATGCCGCGCGCGTACATCGCGCCATAGCAGAACTTCACCCACAGGTCGCAGAACTCGGGGTCTATCGTGTCGAGCCACGACAGGATGTTGAGGTGATGGCGCGGGCGCAGCGTGAGGCCGCGCCCGACAGCGAGCCAGCCGTGGCGCTCGATCAGATCCTTAAAGCGCGGATCGGCAACGTCATCCGAGTGCCAGGTCTTGCTCTCGGCCTCGTAGGAGCGCGTGCGGTCGTTGCCGTCGAACGGAAGCTGCGACTTCTTCAGCTCCTCCAGCAGCCCCTGCTCTTTCGCGATGCGGTGGAAAACCTCGATCGCCGGGTCGACGACGGTGTGACCGCCGTAGACGGTGCATTGCAGGATGATCTCGAGGACTTCGCGAGCCGGAACCTTCGCCACGAGCGCGGCGCGCACCGTCTCTTCGAGCGCCTTGTGGCTGCGCGCCATCGTGTACTGGCCGGTGAGGACGAGGAGCCGGGTGCGCGTATCGAGCGCCGGGCGCCGCGAGAGACCGGCGATCGCGAAATCGAGCCACGACCGGGTGAAGTGCTGATCGAGGCTGTCGCGCTGCTCGACGCGTTTTTCGAAGCTTTCGCCCTGTATCGCGCGCCCGGCTTCGAAGGCCCGCTCGCCGTATTTCGATTCGAGTGATTCCGCCATCGCTGCTCCGTTTGAATGGACGCCAAAGTTCGCAAAGAGTTTACCTTGGTTTTTTCGCCCTCCATCTCATATCATTCGCCTGCACACGCTCGCCTCGCAAAGGAGAAATGAGAATGCCACAGCAGGGTCGGTTGTCAGGATCGGTCGCCATCGTCACCGCCGCGGGCCAGGGCATAGGCGAGACGATCGCGAAAACCTTTGCGCGCGAAGGCGCATCGGTCGCGCTGGTCGACGTGAATCGCGGCGAGGTCGCGCGCGTGGCGAAGGAGATCGCGGGCGCGGGCGGCACGACGCTCGTGCTCGACACCGACGTCACGCGCACCGAAGCCGTCACGCAGATGGTGCAGGCGGTCGTCGACAAATTCGGGACCGTCGACATACTCGTCAACGCGGCGGGAGGCTTCCACCAGCTCGCGCCGATCACCGAGATCACCGACGAAGAGTGGGACCGCGTGATCACGCTCAATCTCAAGACCTGCTTTCTGTGCTCGCGGGCGGTCGCGGCGCTCATGATGGCACGCAAGAAAGGGAGGATCGTGAACATCGCGTCGGGCTCGGGAATCGCGCCCAATCCGTTCGCGGCGACCTACCTTCCCTATGGCGCGGCCAAGGCCGGCATGATCAATTTCACCAAAGTGCTCGCGCGCGACCTCGGTCCCTACGGCATCACGGTCAACGCCATCTCGCCCGGAACCACCGCGACCCCGCGCGTGGTGAAAGTGCGCGACGAAGCGAGCCGCAGGAAGATCGCCGAACAGAACCCGATGCGCTGCCTCGTCGAGCCGCAGGACAGCGCGGAGGCCGCGCTCTTTCTCGCTTCAGTCGAAGCGCGCTACATCACGGGGGTGAATCTGAACGTGAATGCCGGGAATCTGATGTGATGGCACGCACCCTCATCAAGAACGCGACGGTCGTTTCGATGGATCCGCAGATCGGCGACGTCGAACGCGGCGACGTCCTGATCGACGGCGACAGGATCGCCGACGTCGGCCGCAGCATCGAAGCCGCAGGCGCCGAAGTGGTTGACGGCACCGACCACATCGTCATGCCGGGGCTCGTCAACGCGCACATCCATACCTGGGAGTTTCCGCTGCGCGGGCTCGGCGCGGACTGGGTGAGCAAGCGCGACTATCACCGCAACCTGCACCAGAACCTCGCGACGCGCTACACCGCCCGCGACGTCCAGGCGGCGAATCTCCTGGGCTCGCTCAACCAGTTGAACCACGGCACCACGACGATCATGGACTGGTGCCACATTCTGCGCGATGCCGAAATGGCCGACGCCGCGATCGACGGCCTCGAGGAGGCCGGGATCCGCGCGGTATTCGGTCGCGGAACGGTGAAACCGCCGATCGAGGAAGGCAAGACGCCTTACTACAAGATCCCTTTCCCCCGCGAAGAGATACACCGGCTGCGCACCGGCCGCTTCGCCTCCGACGACGGACTCCTCTCGCTCGCGATGGCGATACTCGGTCCCGACTGGGGCGAATACGAAGTGGCCGAGCACGATATCCGCCTCGCGCGCGAGTACGGCCTCATCAATTCCGCGCACACGTACGGCCGCAAAGGCAAGCGCGTGGTGGAAGACGGCATGCCGCGCCTCGCGAAAGCGGGTCTGCTCGGCCCCGATCACAACATCGCGCACGGCAACTGCTTCGACGACGAGGAGCTCGCGATCGTACTCGATGCGGGATGCACCATCACCGCGACGTGCCTCACCGAAGGCCTGAATTACGAGCACCCGGCGATGCTGGGGCGCATGCTCAAGCACGGCGCCACGCCTTCGATCGGCACCGACTGCGATCCCTACTTCAACAGCTCGATGCTATGGACCATGCGCCACGCTTTCCAGCACCAGCGCGAGCTCGACAATCGCAGCCTGCACGCCGCGGGCCAGTACCCCGCCGCCACCCAGCATTCGACGCACACGCGCGACGCACTTTACTGGGCGACGATGGGCGGGGCGAAAGCGCTGAGGCTCGACCACAAGGTGGGCTCGCTCACGCCGGGCAAGCAGGCGGACCTCGCGATGATCGATCTGACGAGCATGAACACTTTTCTCGCCATGCCCGGCGGCGACCCTGCGCACGCGATCGTGATGTACGCCGAAGCTTCGGACGTGGACAACGTGATGGTCGCGGGCCGCTTCGTGAAGCGCGACGGCCGGCTCTCTTTCGCGGAAGACCGGTTGAAGCGCGTGCGCGCAGAGCTCCTCGCGGCGCGCGAGCGCATCATGCGCGAGGGGAATTACGTCTACCAGCCGGCACCGCGTGGGCCGCAACCCGAGCGCTTCGTCATCTAGACGTCACCAGCTTATGCGACAGATGAAAAGACTTTCATTCGCAGGCGCGCTGCTCCTCGCCGCAACCGGCGCGCTGGCGCAAAGCGCCGTCGACAAATGGCCCACGCGCCCGGTGCGCATGGTGCACGGCTTCACTTCGGGCGGCAGCGTCGACATCACCGCGCGCCTGCTCGCACAGCACATGACCGAAGCGCTCGGCCAGCAGGTGATCGTCGACGGGCGTCCCGGCGCGGGCGGGACCACCGGCGCCGCGATCGTCGCCAAGAGCACGCCCGACGGCTACACGCTATTCCTGATGGCCTCGGGCCACGCGACTTCACCCGCGCTCTACCGCTCGCTCCCCTACCACCCGGTGAACGACTTCACGATGATCTCGATGGTCGCGAGTAACCCGATGGTGGTGCTCGCGACGCCGGCGTTCCCGCCGCGCACGATCCAGGATCTCGTGAAGGCGGCGAAGAGCGAGCCCGAAAAGATCAACTTCGGCACCGGAGGCGTCGGCACCGGGATGCATCTCGCTGCGGTGCTCTTCCAGGCGCGAGCGGGCATCCGCATGAACCACGTGCCTTACAAAGGCGGCACCGCGGGTCCGACGGCGCTGCTCGCGGGCGAGATACCGCTCTTTTTCACCACCGCGGCGGGCGTCATCAACCACGTCGCCGAGGGCCGCATACGCGCGCTCGCGGTGACGACTAAAAAGCGCTTCGTGGTGTGGCCGAACGTGCCGACGATAGCCGAGACGGTGCTTCCCGACTTCGACGTGCTGGCGTGGTATGCGGTCGCGGCGCCCAAGGGCCTGCCTGACGTGCGCGTGACGCGCCTGAACGCGGTCGTGCGCGATACGCTCAAACGCCAGGACGTGGCGGACAAGCTCCTCGGCCTCGGCGCCGAGACGCGGCCCACGAGCGCGCGCGATGCGCAGGATTTTCTCGCGTCCGAAGTCGCGCGCTGGGGCAAAGTCGTGCGCGACGAGAAAATCCCCCCGCAGAACTAACGCCCGAAAATACCGCGCAGCGTGTCGATCCCCTGCTGCACGGCGTCGGCTCCGCTCGGCGGGCGTGCCGGCTGTGAAGGCGAGGAGCGCTGCTCGGGCTGCGATTCGGGCGCTTCGCGCTGCGCGCGACCGCGCGAGCGGCTGCGGCCTTCCATGCCGCCTTCGGCGAGCATCGTCATGCCGGTCGACTTCAGGCGCACTTTGACGGCGAATTGTTGTTCCCACGGAGTGCGCGGATCTTTCGGACGCGGCGGATGCACGACGTTGAGCTCGTCGCCGTACGCGATGAAGTTGAACATCGCGCCTTCGCCTTTGAAGATGCCCGCGGGCACCGCGCACTCGCTCGTTTGCGGCGGCATGACGATGCGCTCGCGTATCAGGCGCTGCACTTCGTTCGGCGGCAGGTAATCCATCAGCGCGTGACCCATCTCCTGCAATTCGCTCGACGACCACATCACGACGTCGTTCTGCGTCTCGCCCTGCCCCACCGCCGTCGCGAAATAACCGGTCGCGGTCGGAAGCGTCTGCCACTTGACCTGGAAAGCGCCGGCTCGGGTCTTGCTGACCGGATCGAAGGCGACCGGCGCCATGAAGTCGTGGCGCTCGCCGACGGAGAAGTGGATCTCGGGGGAATAGTTGCCGGTGACCGTGTGATTGCCCACGAGGCTCGCCTGCTGCGGGACCGCGGTGCTGTTCTCGCTGTTCGGCCAGTCGCCGAAAGTGCGATTGCGGCCGAACGCGGGACCGGTCGGGCGCCTGACGTTGCGGCTCCTGAATGCCTGCGACGCTTCCTGCGTCCCCAAACTCGCGAAGTCGATGATCACCGGCTGCCCCTCGCGTATCGCTTCGCCGCAGCCCCAGTAGATCAGCATGCGGCCTTTGGGCCTTTCGAAATTGGGGTCGCCCGGCTCGCTGCGACCCTGCGGTCGCTCGGCCTGCGGCGTGACGAGCGGGAGGCTCTGTCCCATCGCAAGCCCGGCGGGAATGTTGTGGTCCGCGCGCGGCGTGCCGCCCGCGCTGCGCGACGAGCCGAGATCGAGCTTCATGCGCTTGCCGCCCTGCATGCCGGGCGGAAGCATGCCGCCCATGCCCGCGGGCATCGACATCCCCATGCCGGCATTGGTCTCGACGCTCATCCAGTAGACGGCGATCGGCGGCGTGACCTTCTGGGTCTGGCCGTACAGGGGTGCGGCCGACGCCGCGAGTATGGCGGCGGCGAGTGCTAAGCGTTTCATTCGGATCCTTTGAGAAATGCTTCGGGGAGCGAGTGCGGTTGGGGAGCCGAATATATTACTGCGGCTGGACGTCGATGCCCTCGACCACGCGCATGTCGCGATCGGCGCCGTCGCCCAACGCTTTCAGCGCCTCCTGGTAAGCGGGGGTTTCGTGCGCAGCGAGCGCTTGGGCGAGGTTGTCGAACTCGATCACGACCACGCGCTCGTTCATTCCCGATTCGTAAGTCTTGGCGACGCCGCCGCGCACGAGAAACCGCCCGCCGCTCGCCTGCACCGCAGCCGGCGCGACTTTCGCGTAGGCGGCGAATTTCGCCGGGTCTTTGATCGAGCGGTAGCAAACGATCCAGTAGGCTTTGGCCATTTAACTCTCCCTGTTTAACGAGTGATGAAGGCTATCGCAAGAAGTGACTTTTTCATCACTCTTTGCGATAGCCCTAGGCTTCGGGCTTGAGCACGTCCGCGACCCAGTCCCACATGTAGGCCGTGCCGATGCTCACGTTGTCGACCTGGCAGTGATGATAACCGCCTTCCTCGCGCGTGAAGACCTTGAGCTCCTTCCGCTCCGAGCCGGCCGCCGCGATCATTTTTTGCGCGTGCTCGAACGGCGCCTGCTGGTCGCCTTCGCCGTAGACGAGCAGATAGGGACAGCGCATTTTCTGGATCACGCCATCCAGCTTGAAGCCCTCCAGCTTCTCGAAAGCTTCCTCCTTGGTCGCGACGCCGAACACCCACAGCAGATGCTGCCACGGCACCGAAAGCGACAGGACCTCGCCGCGCTCGATGCGCTCGAGGCGCTGCTTCCCTTTGGTGTGATAGTCCCACTCCGGCCCCCACGAGATGCAGCACGCGAAGCGCTGATCCATCGAGGCCGCGCGCGGCGCGTAATAGCCGCCGAGCGAAAGCGCCATGATGCCGATGCGCTTCTCGTCGAATTCCGGACGCTGCGCAAGAAACTCGTAAGCCGCGCCCGCGTGGCGCTCGGTCTCGTGGTGCAGATACAAGCCGCGGAAGCGGATCGCCTCGCCGTTGCCGGGGCCGTCGAGTATCAGACACGACACGCCGCGCGCGGCGAGGTCGGGAATGCCGCGGAAATACTGGATCTCCTTGGTCACGTCGAAGCCGTCGAGGAAGATCATCACCGGCCCTCTGCCCGCGGGACCCGCGCCGGTGTCCGCGTGCACGAGGATGCCGGGCAGGCTCGTGCCTTCGTACGGCACCTCGACGTGCTCGATCCGGGGCCTCCGCGCAAGCGACGCAGCTTTCCTGAACGCTTCGACGCCGCGCCGGTAGGCCGCCTGGCTCGCGTCGGTCTTCGGCTGCACGAAGCGCTCGCCCACGTGATAGTAGTGCGCGGCCCTGAAGAGATACGCCGCCGCGGTGAGCTTGTGCGCCTTGGCGCACTCCGCGTGCCCGATCGCCTCGAGACGCTCGGCCTCTCCCGCCCACTCCTGGAACCATGCGTCGTCGTCCCCGACGCGGTCTTTCAGGCGCAGTCCGACGCGGTTGATCTCGTCGATCTCCCCTCCGCCCCACGCCGCGCCGCCGAGCGGGAGCAGCATGCCGTGAGACCAGCGGTAGTTGTCGGGGAAGTACGAGTAAGCGAGCTCGCCTTCGGGCAGCGGTGATGCAGCCATCACTTCGTCACTCCTTCGGTAGCCGTCACTTCTTCAAAGCCTCGGTATGCCCGATTCGAGTATCACTTTCCGGAACTTCTCGAGGTCGGTGCGAACCACTTTGGCGAATTCCTCGGGGGTATTGCCGACGGTCACGAGACCGAGCTGCGCGAAACGGTCTTTCACTTCCGGTGCGTGCAGCGCATGCAGCACAGCCTTGTGCAGTCTTCGCAGCGTCGCGTCGGGGATTTTCTTCGGCGCGAAAAGCCCGTTCCAGAACTGGAAGTCGTAGCCTTTCACGCCCTGCTCCGCGAGCGTCGGCACCTGCGGGAGCAGCGGATGACGCTGCGAGCTGGTGATGCCGTACGGCTTCATGCGGCCGGAAGCGATGTGGTTCATCGTCGCGAGCGGCGTCAGCAGCGAGATCTGCGATTCGCCTCCGACCACTGCCATTTCGGACGGCGCGCTGCCTTTGTACGGCACGTTGTTCATCTTGATGCCGAGACGCGACCACAGGGCGTCGCCCGCGAGCTGGCCGGTGGCGCCCGCGATGGCGATATTGGTCGCGCCCGGGTGCTTCTTCGCGTGGGCGACGAGGTCCGGTAGCGTCGTGCCGGGGAGCTTCGGGTTGGCCGCGACCACCATGCCGGTCGTCGAAAACTGCGTGATCGGCGTGAAGTCCCTGATGATGTCGTAGGGCAGCTTCCTGTAGAGCGTGGCGTTCACCGCGTGCGTGCCGCTGTTCCCCACGCAGACCGTGTAACCGTCGGCCGTCGCATGCGAGCAGATCTCGGTCGCCACGAGTCCGTTCGCGCTCGGACGGTTGTCGACCACGAGGGTCTGCCCCAGGGCCTCGCCCATTTTCGGCGTCAGCAGGCGCGCCTGCACGTCGGACGGCCCGGCGGGCGCCGACGCGACGAGCACCCGGATCGGCCGGCTCCCCTGCGCGTGCGCTGCGCTCGATGCGATTGCAAGGATTACGGCTGCGGCAACTGTCGACGGCTTCATCATGCGTTCTCCCCGTAGTAACTCAACGTTCTCATCACCCCTTCTCATCACTCTTTTTCATCACCCCTTTTCACCACTCCTTTTCATCACCCCTCCGCATCACTCCTCATGCCCTATCGAACCACCTGCGCTTGTAAATGACGCCCGGCCCGTTCGGGCCCGCCCCCGAAGGCTCGAGCCACAGCGTCTTGCCGGCGTGCTTCAGCGGCGCGCCGTTGAAGCGCTCGCGCAGCCAGTCGCATACGAAAGCGTGGATGTCGGCTTCCCAAACCGAGCTTCGCGCTTTCATCGTGACCGAGCCATTGTGATGCTGGTCGGGCAGCACCCACAACTCGGCGGGCGCTTTCAATTGGTCGAACAGGCGATAGACCTCGTCGATCGGGGCGCGCGGGTCGTATTCGCCCGCCACCACGAGCGTGGGCGCGGTGACTTTGTCCATGAGGCCTTCCATGGTCATCGCCGCCACGATGCGGTCGAGCTCTTCTTCGGTGGCGGCGTGCGTGAGATACGCGAAGAGCTGCTTGTAGCGCGGCGACTCTTCGGTCATCAGGTAATACTTGTCGACGAAAGAAGCCCACGGTGCCGCAACCGCCGCGAGACGCTTTTCCCTGGCGGCGATGCGCATGCCCCAGAACGAGCCGAAGCTGAGCGCGTAGACGCCGATTTTCAGTGGATCGATCTCGGGACGCTGCACCAGCGCGTCGATCGCGGCGCTTGCGGCATCCTCGTAGTTGTCGGCGGTGAGCCTGATGCCGCGCAAATTGCTCTCCCCCTGCCCCGGTCCATCGAAGGAGAAGACATGCATGCCGCGCTGGAGCGCCTGGTTGTAATAGGGATGCGGCCACGCTTCCTTGGTCTGGTCGCAGCCCGGCACGTAGAACACGAGCGGCTTCGCGCCGGCGCCGGGCGCGAGATGGAGATTGCCCGAGACGACGGTGCCGTTCCACGGCACGTCGACGTGCTCGATCGCGTACGGCGCGTATTCGCGCACCTTGTCGTAGCAGCGCATGAGCCCGCCGTGCAGGAAGCGCTTCTCGTCGCCCGTTTCGAACACCACGTGCTGCGCGTCCGCGTACTGCAGCGCCGCCTGGTAGTAGAGCTCCATCGCCGTCTCGCGGTGGCCGGCCTCGGCTTCGGCCTGCGCCAGGCGCTCGGAGCGCTTCGCGGCCTGCCCGACGTGCTTCGCGATCATGTCGTGGCTGCGGACTGTCCGCGGCAGCCGCCCGCGTCCGTCGGGCTGGAAGTGGAAAGTCTTGCCGGTCTCCTTCACCATCCAGTCGAAAAACCACTGCTGGTCGTCGCGCTTCAGGTGCGGCTTCCCTTTGCGCGCGCTCCTGGGGCTGGGCATCGGCGTCCTTTCAATACCGGGGTCCGACCCGCATTCTCGCAAAACCCGCGGCGGCCCCCTATAACTTTCGGCGGTTCGCGCGCCGCGGTTGACCGTATACTTCACCCCCCACGGAACCGGCGCATCACGAGCGCCTGCCGCCTACCTCAAGAGGAATCATGTTCAGTCCGAGAATCATCGCCGCCGGCTGTGCGGCCGCTTTCATCGTCAATGCCTCCTATGCCGCGCAGGGCGACCCTGCCGCGAACTACCCGACCAAACCGATCCGCTTCATCGTGCCGTTCGCGCCGGGCGCGGGCACCGACACGACCGCGCGGACGATCGCCCTGAAGCTCTCCGAGAAGTGGGGTCAGCAGGCGGTCGTCGACAACCGCACCGGCGCCGGCGGCGCGATCGGCGTCGACTACACCGCCAAGTCGAACCCCGACGGCTACACGATCTGCCTCATCTCGGCGTCGAACTCGGTCAACTCCGCCACCAACCCGAAGCTGCCTTACGACCTCATGAAGGACCTGCAGGGGATCTCGCAGGCGACTTCGCTTTTCTACGTCCTCTACATCCATCCGTCGCTGCCGGCGAAATCGGTGAAAGACCTGATCGCGCACGCGAAAGCGAATCCCGGCAAGTTGAACTTCGGGTCGTCCGGCACCGGCACCCTGCAGCACTTCGCGGGAGAGCTCTTCAACCATCAGTCCGGGATCAAGATCGTCCACGTGCCCTACAAAGGCACGGCGGCGGTGATTCCCGCGATGCTCTCCGGCGAAGTGCAGGTCGGCTTCGGCTCGCTCATCGGCACGCGGCCGCAGATACAGGCGAACCGGGTGCGCGGTCTTGCGAACACATCGAACAAGCGCTCCCCCGCAGAGGACCTGCCGACGGTCGCCGAGTCGGGGCTGCCCGGCTACGAAGTCGACCAGTGGTACGGCGTGATCACCTCGTCGAAAGTCCCGCAATCGATCGTGATGAAGCTCCACGCCGGGATCGCCGAAGCGCTGAGGAGCCCTGACGTCGTCAAGCGCCTCGCCGGCGACGGCTCCACGCCGGTCGGCGGCACGCCCGAGCAGTTCAATAAACACATTCGTTCGGAGATCGCGAAATGGCAAAGGCTCGTGAAGGAAGCGAACCTCAATCTCCATCAGCAATAACGAAGAGCGTGAGCTCGCGAAGCGCGTGCAGGAAGACCTCGCGAGGTGGATGCAGGTGCGCAAGTAAACCGGCATCACGCTGAAGTGACGTGCTCTGGGCGGACGCCCATGCCGATCAGCCGCGCCGGAATGCGGCGAAGCAGCGGGAACTTCGCAAGCAGCTTCACCGCGAACGGCGGCTCGAAGCTCGCGCCCTCGTCGAGCGCGCGGGTGACGACGTTGTTCTGCATCACGATCTGCAGGCGCTGCGTGACGCGCGTCGGGAATTCGCGGCGCCGCTGCACCGCTTCGAGATGTTCGGTCCTGAGCGCGCCTTCGCGCAGCGGTTCGGCGAGTATGTTCGATGCAGCGACCGCGTCCTGGATCGCGAGATTGACGCCGACCCCGGCGATCGGCGACATCGCGTGCGCGGCGTCGCCGATGAAAAGTAGCCCGCCGCGATACCAGCGCGGCATGCGGTCGACCGCGACGGTCAGCAGCTTGACCTGGTCCCACTCGCGTAGCTCACCGACGCGGTCGGCGGCGAAAGGCGCCGATTTCGCCACCGCCTCGCGGAAAGCATCGAGCCCGCGCGCGTGGACTTCGTCGATCGAGCCCTTGCGGATGACGAAGCCGCACTGCCAGTAATCTCCGCGGTTCAGCATGATGAAAATGCGCCCCGCGCCGAAGCGGCCCATGGTTTCCCCGGGGTCGTCGGGGCGTCGCGGCAGGCCGAACCACAGCACGTCCATCGGTGCGCCGAGCTGGCGGACTTCGAACCCGGTGGCATTGCGCAACGTCGAATGGCGGCCATCCGCTGCGACGACCAGGGCCGAGCGAACTTCCAGCGGCCCTTCGTCGGTCGTCGCCCGCACGCCCACGACGCGCCCCGATTCCTCGATTACGCCGGTCGCCTCCGCGTTCATGCGCAGTTTAAAGCCGGGGTATTGCCGGCCCGCTCCGGCGAGGAAGTTCAGAAAATCCCACTGCGGCATGAAAGCGATGTACTTGCAGCGCGTGGGCAGGTGCGAAAAATCGGCGATGGGCACGCCGAGCTCGCCGAACTGCGCGCGCAGCGTCGGGGCGGTCTGATGCGGAAGCTCGAGGAGGCCTTCGAGCAGGCCGAGCTCGTGCATGACTTCGAGCGTCGAAGGATGGATCGTGTCGCCGCGGAAGTCCCGGAGAAAATCGGCGTGCTTCTCGAGCACGAGGACGTCGACGCCGGCGCGGGCGAGCAGCAGGCCCAGCATCATGCCCGCGGGTCCGCCGCCGGCGATGCAGCAGTGAACGGCAACCGGCCCTGTCGATGTCTCGCTCATGGGGCCGTATGATCGCCCAAAAAGCAAAAAGCCGGGCACGAGGCCCGGCTTTTCGTTGAGGCGAAAGGCGCTTACGCAGCCTGGATGTTGCTCGCCTGCTTCTTGCCTTTGTTGCCGGCGGTCACTTCGAAGGAGACTTTCTGCCCTTCGGTGAGCGTCTTGAAACCGGGCATGTTGATGCCCGAGAAATGCGCGAAAAGGTCGTCTCCGCCTTCGTCAGGGGTGATGAAACCGAAACCTTT
>CAZULX010000319.1:0-12231 GCA_964621335.1 uncultured Streptomycetaceae bacterium | reverse complement strand
CCGCCGAAATAAGGCTCGTTGATGGTGACGTTCTTCAGTGCCACGACCCTCTTTCCGGCCTCGCACGAGAGCACCCGGTCGATCATGAGAAAGGGATAGCGGTGCGGCAGGTATTCCAGGACGCGGTGTATGTCCATGGTCGTCAAGATCGGCTCCTTTTAAGCTGCTCGAGACCGTCCTCCAGGGCGGCGACCCGCCGTCCTATCTCCGCAAGATGGCGCAGTTGCGCGGCGTTCCTGCGCCAGTCCCTGTTCGGTTCGAATGGGTATACGCCGCTGTAGACGCCGGGCGTTTCTATCGATTTGGTGATCGCCGTGTGGCCGGACACTTCCACGCCGTCGGCGATCCGCACATGCCCCGCGATGCCCACGCCGCCCCCGATACGGCAGTGGCGGCCGATCTGCACGCTGCCGGCGATACCAGTGCACGCCGCGATCGCCGTGTGCGCGCCTATGCGCACGTTGTGCGCGATCTGTATCTGGTTGTCGAGCTTCACGCCCTCCTCGATCAGCGTATCGTCGATGGCGCCGCGATCGATCGTGGTGTTCGCGCCGATCTCGACGTCGTCGCCGATCACCACGCGCCCGACCTGCGGCACTTTCACCCAGCGGTCTTCGTCGAAGGCGATGCCGAACCCGTCCGCGCCGATGACGACACCCGAGTGCACCACGACCCGCTCGCCGATGACGCAGCGCTCGTATATCGTCACCGCGGCATGCACGCGCGAGTCGCGGCCGATCTCCACGTCTTCCCCGAGGTAGGTGCCGGCGCCGATCGCAACGCCCTCGCCCACGCGGGCGCCCCGGCTCACCACCGCGTAGGGGCCGACCTCGGCTCCGGGATGTACGCTCGCCGACGCGTGGACCGCGGCGGTCGCGTGCACGCCGGGCTCCACGCCTCGCGGCGGGTTGAGTAGCGCCGAGACGCGTGCGAAATACGCATAAGGGTTGGCACAGACGATGCGGGCAGCCGGGGTCGCGTCGCACGCGGCGGGAGCGACGATGACGGCGCCGGCGCGCGTCGACTGCGCCTGCCTGGTGTAGCGCTCGTTGGCGAGGAAAGCGATGCAGTCGGCGGCCGCGCTCTCGAGCGTGCCGACCCGGCTCACCCGTATTTCGGGATCGCCGACGACTTCACCCCCGAGTAGGCCCGCGATCTCGCGCAGGCTGTAGGTTTTTCCGCTGCCGCTCATGAGCGCGAAGTCCGGCGCTCGCTGGAGGCGCGCGCCCTGCCTTTACTTTTCGGCGGCCAGTGCCTTGAGCACCCGCTCGGTAATGTCCAGACGTGGACTGCGGTACACCGCCTCCTGCAAAATGAGGTCGTACTTCTCCGATTCGGCGATCTGCTTGATCACGCGATTGGCGCGCTCGAAAAGCGCCTGCAGCTCCTGATTGCGCCGCAGGTTCAAGTCCTCGCGGTACTCGCGCTGCAGGCGCTGGAAGTCGAGGGAGAGGCGCGCAAGCTCCTGCTCCTTGCCGCGCCGGTCGCTCTCGCTCATGGTCATCGAGTCCTTCTCGAGCTGCCCCTGAAGGCTCTTGATCTGGCTTTCACGCCGCTGCAGCTCCTGTGCGCGGGGCGCGAACTCCTTCTCGAGCCGCTTGCTGGCGACTTCCGCAGGCGCCGACTCGCGATTGATGCGCTCGGCATCGATGAACCCGATTTTCAGCTCGGCCGCCTCGACCGCGGCCGTACCGCACAGGAGCGCGACCGCGAACGCCACGGCAGCGAGCGTCGAGTGTGAATGCTTCAATGTCGTCTCCTTAAAGTTCACGCCGCTCCTCCGACACGATCTTCGCTCGCGTCTCCGGGCGCAACTGCGCGCTTAAGCGGCTACCGCCGCTACATACGTTCCAGGCCGCGTGAGGGCGCTCACTCAAAACGCGCCGCCGAACGTGAACTGGAAGAACTGCTTGCGGTCCCCGGGCCGGTCCCGCAGCGGCGCGGCCATGCTTATTTTAAGCGGCCCCATCGGGGAAACCCAGAGCACGCCGATTCCGACCGCCGCCCGCAGCTCACCCGGGTCGAATTTGTCGTGGCTGAAGCCGGTATCCAGAAATGCGCTCATGCGCGCGCTGCGCTCTCCGGCAAGGCCGGGGAACGGAAACAGGAATTCGGCGTTGCCGAGCAGCTTCGTGCTGCCGCCGCGGGGATTGCCCTGCACGTCCTTGGGCCCGACGGTAAAGGCGCGAAAGCCGCGCAGCGAGTTGACCCCGCCGACGTAGAAGTTCTTGAAGAACGGCAGGGTCGAGGTGTTTCCATAGCCGTCGCCGTAACCGATCTCGCCGTTCAGCATCAGCGTGTAATCGCGGCTGATCGGGAAATACCGCTGATACTGGTAGTGAGCCTTGTAGTATTTGAGGGTGCCACCCGGCGCTCCGAGTTCGACGTTCGCCTTCTGCTGCGTTCCCCGCGTCGGATAGATCACACTGTCGCGGCTGTCCCGCGTCCAGCCGACGGTGCCCAGTATCGCGTCGTTCCTGGACCCGAACTCTCTCACGTAATCGAGGTAGATGAGCGGGCTGTCGACGAAGGTATCGATCGTCGTGTACTCGTAGCCGAGACCGTAATGGATCGTATCGACCTCGGTCACGGGGACGCCGAAGCGCACGCCTCCGCCCAGCGTCTTCGTGCGGTAATTCCCGAGGCCGCTGTTCGCGGCGTCGATCTCGCGGTGGTAGAGGTCGAAGCCGCGGCTCACGCCGTCCACCGTGTAATAGGGATCGGTGTAGGAAAGCGAGTACGTGGTGTTGATCTTGCTCGTATTCAGACCGACGGAGATGTGCTTGCCCGAGCCGAATATGTTCTGCTGCGAGATCGAGCCCGAGAGAATCACGCCTTCGCCGCTGCCGAACCCGGCGCCGAGGAGAACGGCACCCGTAGGGCGCTCCGTGACCGTGATGTTGACGTCCACTTGGTCGGTGGTTCCCTGGACCGCCGGGGTTTCGACGGCGACGTCGGTGAAATACCCGAGCCGATCGACTCGCGTACGCGACAACGCGACCTTTTCCGAGGAGAACCACGCGCCTTCGAACTGGCGCATCTCGCGGCGGATGACTTCGTCGCGGCTGCGATTGTTCCCGGCGATGTTGACCCGCCTTACGTACACCCTGCGGCCCGGATCGATGAAGAAGGTGAAGGCCGCTTGCCGCTTCTCCTTGTCGAGATCCGGTGCCGCGTTTACGTTCGCGAAGGCATAGCCGTCGTTGCCGAGCCGGTCGCTGATCGCCTTGGTCGATTCGGCGACTCGCGCGCGGGAGAAGACATCGCCGGCTTTCAGCGTGATCAACTTGCGGATTTCCGGTTCGGGTAGCAGGAGCTCGCCCGCGACCTTCACGTCGGACACGGTGTACTTGGGGCCTTCGCTCACCGCGACCGTGATGTAGATGTCTTTCTTGTCCGGCGTGATCGAAACCTGCGTCGAGTCGATATTGAACTCGAGATAGCCGCGGTCGAGGTAATAGGAGCGCAGGCTTTCGAGATCGGCGCCGAGCTTCTGGCGCGAATACTGGTCGGCCTTGCTGTACCACGTCAGCCATCCCGGGGTGCGCAACGAGATCTGTTTCAGAAGCTCACTCTCGCTGAAGGCCTGGTTGCCGATGATGCTGATCTGACGGATCTTCGCGGCCTCGCCTTCCTCGACCGCGAAGTTGAGCGCGACGCGGTTGCGCTCGAGAGGCGTGACGGTGGTGCTCACGTTCGCGGCGTAGCGCCCTCGCGACAAGTACTGGCGCTTCAATTCCTGCTCGGCGCGGTCGAGCAGGCCTTTGTCGAAAATGCGGCCTTCCGCGAGCCCGATCTGGCTCATCGCCTTCAGCACCGTTTCCTTGTCGAACTCGCGCAAGCCGGTGAAATCGATCTGCGAAACGGACGGCCGCTCCTGGACGAGGACGATGAGCATGCCCTCTTCCGCTTCGATCGTCACGTCCCTGAAAAAACCGGTGGCGAAAAGCGCACGGATCGTCTGCGAGGCTTTCTCGTCGGTCATCGTGTCCCCGACTTTCACGGGGAGGTAGCTGAATACCGTTCCTGCTTCGGTGCGCTGTATGCCCTCTACCCGGATGTCCTTGATGACGAATGGTTCGATGGCCAGCGCCGGAAGGCTCGATAGTGCCAGCGCGAGAACTCCAACTCGGAGAAGATGCATCGATCAGCCGCTGATGAGACGATTAATATCGTTATACAAAGCAAAAGCCATCAATACGAACAGCAACGCAATACCAAGATGCTGCCCGACTTCGATGGCTTTGTCCGACACCGGACTGCCTTTGAAAACCTCGAAGATATAATACATCAAATGCCCGCCATCCAATAAAGGGATCGGCAGCAGATTGAGCACACCCAGGCTGATGCTGATGAGCGCGAGGAAAAGCAGAAACGAAACCCAGCCCATCTGCGCGGATTGACCTGCGTAATCCGCGATCGTGATCGGACCGGAGAGATTCTTGAGCGAGACTTCTCCGATGATCATTCTGCCGAGCATCTGCAGACTGAAGATCGACGTGTCCCATGTTTTGTACACCGCTCTCGATACGCTTTCGAGCGGCCCGTATCGCACTTCGGTCGCGAACTCCGCAAACGCCGCGGGATCCACGCGCGGTCCGGCGCCGATGCGACCGATCGGTTTGCCCGCCTCCGTGAAAACTTCGGGCGTCACGGCGAGCGCCGCGATGCGCGTGCCGTCGCGCTCTATTTCGAGCGTGAGCTGCCGTCCGGGGCTCGACCGCACCGCGTTGACGACGTTCTCCCACCCTTTCGCCGGTTGATTGTCGATCGCAACAATCCTGTCGCCCGCCTTGAGGCCGGCGCGCTCGCCCGCTCCGCCCTGAACGAGATTGCCGATCACCGGCTCTAGCGCGGGCTGTTGGCGCGCGAGGCCGAGGCCGCGCAGGAAATCGCTGTCCAGGTCGGCAGCGGTGAGGTGCGAAAGGTCGAGCTCGCGCGTCGCCGTCTCGCCCGAGCGGCTGCGCGTGGTGACCGCGACGCGGCTCTTCTTCACGGCGTGCTGCAGCAGGACCCAGCGCGCGTCCTGCCAGGTCTGCACCGGTTCGCTGCCG
This sequence comes from uncultured Streptomycetaceae bacterium, assembly GCA_964621335.1. Taxonomy (GTDB): domain Bacteria; phylum Pseudomonadota; class Gammaproteobacteria; order Burkholderiales; family SG8-41; genus JAQGMV01. Next base: position 7,177 of record CAZULX010000319.1, on the reverse strand, counting down.
ATGCGCGTGAGCGTGTCCCCGGCCTGGAAACCCGCCACCGCGGCGGGCGTTTTCTCGGGCACCGCGCCGATCACCGGTTTGATCCCCGGGACGCCGTGCATGAAAAGCACCCAGTAGAGAGCGATCGCGAGCAGGAAATTCGCGACCGGTCCTGCGAGCACGATCGCGAAGCGCCGTCCCACGGTCTGGCGATTGAACGCCCGATGCGCTTCGCGCGCGTCGACGTCACCTTCGCGCTCGTCCAGCATTTTCACGTAGCCGCCCAGGGGAAATGCCGCGATCACCCACTCGGTCGCGTCCGCGCCGAACCGGCGCGACCACAGGGGCTTTCCGAAGCCGACCGAGAAGCGCAGCACTTTCACGTCGCACAGCCTCGCGACGAAGTAGTGACCGAGCTCATGGATCACGATGAGGCAACCCAGCGTGACGATGAATGCAAGAGCTGTATTGATGAAAGTCATGGGCGGGCGGGAGTCGAGTGGGCGTCGGAGTTTGAGACTGCAACGGAGGCGCGTGCGTTCCCCGCGAGCGCGGACCCGAGCGCGGCGAGGCACTCCTGCGCGCACGCGCGCGCTTCGCTGTCAGCAGCGAGCACGTCGTCGAGCGTCTCGAGCGGCCGCGCATCGCTCCGCGCGAGAACCGCCTGTATCAGCCGGGGAATGTCGGTGAAGCCGATCTCGCCGTCCAGGAAACGCGCGACCGCCACTTCGTTGGCGGCATTGAGAACGGCCGGCGCGCTGCCGCCGGCGGCGAGCGCCTCATAGGCGAGCCGCAGGCATGGAAAACGCGCGAGGTCCGGGGTCTGAAAGTGCAATGCGCCCACTCGAGCGAGGTCGAGAAAATCGACGCCCGCCGCGATGCGCTCGGGAAAACCGAGTGCGTGCGCGATCGGAGTACGCATGTCCGGATTGCCGAGTTGCGCGATCACCGAACCGTCGATGTACTCGACGAGAGAGTGCACGACGCTTTCCGGATGGATGACCACCTCGATGCGGTCGGGCGTTGCGTTGAAAAGCCAGCGCGCCTCGATCACTTCGAGACCTTTGTTCATCATCGTCGCCGAGTCGACCGAGATCTTGCGGCCCATAACCCAGTTCGGATGCGCGCACGCTTCGTCCGGTGTCACGTGAGCGAGGTCGGCGGCGGCAGCGAGGCGGAAAGGACCTCCCGACGCGGTGAGCAGGATGCGGCGCACGCCGGAGGCTTCCAGATCCTCGCCGAACCCCGCGGGCAGCGCCTGGAAGATCGCGTTGTGCTCGCTGTCGATGGGAAGCAGGCACGCGCCGCCCGCTCGCGCGGCCTGCATGAGCACGGGACCGGCCGTGACGAGCGCTTCCTTGTTCGCGAGCAGCACCTTCTTGCCGGCTTTGGCCGCTGCGAAAGTGGGCCTCAAGCCGGCAATGCCGACGATCGCCGCCATGACCGTATCGACTTCCGGCAAGGTCGCGACGAATTCCAGCGCTTCGGCACCGCACAGGACCTCGGTTTCGAGTCCTGCGGCTCTCACCTCGCGCGCGAGCGCCTCCGCCGCGGACGCTTCGCCCAGTACCGCGTAGCGCGGGCGATGCATCCGGCATTGCGCCAGCAACGTCGCGCTCCGCGTATGGGCCGTGAGCGCAAGCACGCGGAAGCGGCCGGGGTGACGCTCGACCACGTCGAGCGTGTTGACCCCCACGCTGCCGGTGGAGCCGAGGATCGTGAGCGACCGGGGTTCGGGCATCAGAGAAAATACAGCGCGAGAGCCGCTGCCGGCATCGTGGAAGTGAGGCCGTCGATGCGGTCGAGTATCCCGCCATGGCCCGGCAGGAGATGGCCGCTGTCCTTCACTCCCGCCTGGCGCTTCATCCACGACTCGAAGAGGTCGCCTTCGACGCTGAGCGCAAGGAGCGCCGCGAATACCAGGGCGCCGGGCGCTGCGGCGAAAAGACGATCGTCAGCGGGGACTATAAACCAGAGCAGCACGTAGTAGAGACCGAGCGCGACGGCAGCGCCGATGACGCCTTCCCACGACTTGCCGGGACTCACGCGCGGCGCGAGCTTGCGCCGGCCCCAGGTGCGGCCGGCGAGGTAGGCGGCGGTATCTGCGATCCAGATAATCGACATGAAAAGAAGCAGCGCCCAGGGCTGCGCCTGGAGGTGCACCAGCGCGAGCCACATCGGGACCAGCGCAACCCATCCCACGACTCCGAGCAGATAGCCGTTGCGGACGGTCCACAGCCCGCGCAGCCAGAACGGCGCGATTCCCGCCCAGAACACGCACGCCAGCGCATAGAGCCAGACCTCGGGGGGCGCGCCCGGGATCGCGGGCGCGACATAGTGAATGGCGAGCGCCGACACGACGACCGCCGCGGCGTAAACGATGCGCGCCTCGCGCCCGAACGCCCCGAACGCCCCAAGACCCGCCCACTCCCAGCTCGCTATGAACAATGCCGGCAGCAGGAAAAGCGCCCACAGCCATTGCGGGAGCAGGAGCAGCGCGGCCGCGAATACCGGCAGCGCGACGAGAACGGTCAGCGCGCGCGTGAGCAACATGGCTGACGTCCTGCTGCCGTGGGCGGCGCGATGTCGATCAGCCCGCCGATATGCGAGCCACCCGCTGGCCCGCCTGAAGCTGTTCGCTGGTGCGCCCGAAACGCCGCTCGCGGTCCTGATACGACCGGATCGCGCGATCGAGCGCGGCCGCGTCGAAATCGGGCCACAGCGTATCGGTGAAATAGAGCTCGGTGTACGCGAGCTGCCAGAGGAGAAAGTTGCTGATGCGCTGCTCGCCGCCGGTGCGTATGAAAAGATCGGGCTCCGGTGCGTAGCTCATCGAAAAATACGGTGTCACGTCGGCTTCCGAAAAACCGGCCGCGAGCTCGGGTCTCGCCTTCAACATGGCATTCACCGCCTGCATCATGTCCCAGCGCCCGCCGTAGTTGGCGGCGATCGTGAGGAGCAGCCGATCGTTGCCGGCGGTGCGGGCCTCGGCCTCCTCGACCAGCCGGACGATGCGCGGCTCGAAGCGCTCGAGATTGCCGATCGCGCGAAAGCGCACGCCGTTCGCGTGGAGCTTCTCGATTTCCTGCTCGAGCGCGGCCACGAAGAGCTGCATGAGGAACGTCACTTCGTCGGTGGGCCTGCGCCAGTTCTCGCTGCTGAAGGCGAAAAGCGTCAGGTACCCGACGCCGCGCTTCACGCAGGCTTTCACCGTCGCGCGCACGGCTTCGAGCCCGCGCTTGTGGCCGGCCACGCGCGGCAGGTAGCGCTGCTTCGCCCAGCGCCCGTTACCGTCCATGATGATCGCGACGTGCCGGGGCACGATCGACGGGGGTGGAATCGATACGGTAGAGCTCGTGTGTGTGTCCACTTCAGACCGCCATCAAGTCCGCTTCTTTCGCCTGGAGAAGCTTGTCGATCTCGGCGATGTAGCGGTCGGTCAGCTTCTGTACGTCGTCCTGGGCGCGGCGCTCGTCGTCCTCGGCGACTTTCTTGTGCTTGAGGAGGTCTTTAAGCTGCTGGATCGCATCGCGGCGCACGTTGCGCACGGCGACCCGCCCGCTCTCGCCTTCCTTATGCACGACCTTGATGAGGTCTTTCCGCCGCTCCTCGGTGAGGGCGGGCATGGGCACGCGCACGGTCTCGCCCTGAGTTGCCGGATTCAGGCCGAGGTCCGAGTCGCGTATCGCTTTCTCGATCGCGCCTGCCATCTTCTTCTCCCACGGCGTGACGCCGATCGTCCTCGCGTCGAGAAGCGTGACGTTGGCGACCTGGGGTATCGCAGTCGGCGTGCCGTAATAGTCCACCATCACGTGATCGAGCAGACCGGTGTGCGCGCGCCCGGTCCTCACCTTCGCGAGGTCGTTACGCAGCGCCTCGAGCGTCTTCTTCATTTTCTCCTCGGTTGTTTTCTTCACGTCGGCAATCATGAGCGGCTCCTCCTTCGTTCAGACATGCACCATGGTCCCTTCGTCCTCACCCAGGACCACGCGCTTCAGCGCGTGCGGCTTGAAGATGCTGAAAACGTTGATCGGGAGCTTCTGGTCGCGGCACAAGGTAAGCGCGGTCGCATCCATTACCTTGAGGTTCTTGATGATCGCTTCGTCGAAAGTGAGCTCCTTGTAGCGCATCGCGTCCGGGTGCGTGGCCGGATCGTCGGTGTACACGCCGTCCACCTTGGTCGCCTTGAGGACGAGCTCGACGTTCATCTCCATGCCGCGCAATGCGGCTGCGGTGTCGGTGGTGAAAAACGGGTTGCCGGTGCCGGCGGCGAAAATGACGATCTTGCCTTCCTCCAGGTAGCGCATCGCCTTGCCGCGGATGTAGGGCTCGACGACCTGCTCGATGTTGAGCGCCGACTGCACGCGCGAGACCACGTTCACGCGGCGCATCGCGTCCTGCAGGGCGAGCGCGTTCATGACGGTCGCTAGCATGCCCATGTAGTCCGCCGTGGCGCGGTCCATGTGCGCTGCGCCGGGCGCGACACCCCTGAAGATGTTGCCGCCGCCGATCACGACGGCGATCTCGATGCCGAGCTTCGCCACTTCGGCAACCTCGGCCACGATGCGCTCGATCGTCTCGCGGTTGATCCCGTAGTTGTCGTCGCCCATCAGCGCTTCGCCGCTCAACTTGAGCAGAATGCGCTTGTAGACCGGAGACTTGCGCTCGGCGGGCGCCTCTTCGGCGCGGGTCACTATTGCTGCGGTGTCGGCCATGCTTTTGTTCTCGTTCTGGCTGCTCTTGACGTGCCTTCAGGAGGGCTGCGGACTCTTCTCGTCGGCCTTGCCGCCCGCCTGGCCCACTTGCGCCATCACTTCGGCTGCAAAATCGTCCTTGCGCTTTTCGATTCCCTCGCCCACGACGTAAAGCGTGAAAGCCGCGACCGAAGCCTGCTTCGATTTGAGCAGCTCTTCTATCGTCTGCTTGTCGTTCTTCACGAACGGCTGGCCGAGCAAGGTCACTTCCTTCAGGAATTTCTGGACCGAGCCTTCGACCATTTTCTCGACGATATTCGCGGGCTTGCCCGATTCGGCCGCCTTGGCGACGGCGATGTCGCGCTCTTTCCGCACCACTTCCGGGGCGACTTCATCGCGCGAGAGCGCGAGCGGCCGGCTCGCAGCGATGTGCATGGCGATGTCTTTCGCGAGCGTCTCGTCCCCGCCGACGACGTCGACCATGACCCCGATCCTGGAGCCGCCGTGGATGTAAGTCGCGAGCCTGCCCTTCGCCTCGTGACGCCTGAAGCGGCGCAGCGACATGTTCTCGCCGATCTTGCCCACCAGGTGCCTGCGCCGCTCCTCGACGGTCGAGCCGTCGAGCGCGAGTTGCGAGAGCGCCGCGACATCGGCGGGGTTTTCTTTCGCGATCAACTCGGCCAGCTTTTTCGTGAACGCGAGGAACTCTTCGTTCTTCGCCACGAAATCGGTTTCGCAGTTCACTTCGACGATCGCGCCGAGCCTGCCGTCGCCCGTCACGAACGACGCGACCACGCCTTCGGCTGCGATGCGCCCTGCCGCCTTGCTCGCCTTGTTGCCGAGCTTCACGCGCAATATCTCTTCGGCTTTCGCCAGATCGCCCGCGGCTTCGGTGAGCGCCCTCTTGCATTCCATCATGGGGGCATCGGTCTTTTCGCGCAGCTCGCGAACCATGCCCGCGGTGATTTCCGCCATCTGCTTTTAGTCTCCGTTACAAAAAAAGGGGCTCGCGCCCCTCTTCGAGCACTTCGAGACGCGCTCTAGCGCGCCTCGTCTTCCGCGTCTTCGACTTCGACGAATTCGTCACCGCCGGTGACGATCTCCTTCAGGCTGTCGTTGCGGCCTTCCATGTAGGCGTCGGCGATACCGCGCGCATACAGGCGGATCGCCCGGCTCGAATCGTCGTTGCCCGGAATGATGTAATCGACTCCGATCGGGCTGTGGTTGGTGTCGACCACACCGATCACCGGGATCCCGATCTTGTTGGCTTCCGCGATCGCGTTCTTCTGGTAGCCCACGTCGATCACGAACATCGCGTCGGGCAACCCGTTCATGTCCTTGATGCCGCCGAGGCTGCGGTCGAGCTTCTGCATCTCGCGCTGATACATGAGCGCCTCTTTTTTCGGCAGGCGGTCGAGTGTGCCGTCCTGCTGCATCTGCTCCATGTCCTTCAGGCGCTTGATCGAGCCTTTGACCGTCTTGTAATTCGTGAGCATGCCGCCCAGCCAGCGGTGGTCGACGAACGGCGCACCCGCCCGCTGCGCTTCCTCGCGCACGATCTCACGCGCCTGCCGCTTGGTGCCCACGAAGAGCACCGAGCCTTTGTTCGCCGCGAGCTGGCGCACGAACTTGACCGCGTCCTGGTACATGACGAGGGTCTGCTCGAGGTTGACGATATGGATTTTGTTGCGGTGGCCGAAGATATAAGGCGCCATCTTCGGGTTCCAGTAGCGGGTCTGATGTCCGAAATGGACGCCCGCCTCGAGCATCTGACGCATGGTTACAGACATGTTTTCTCCATTGGGTTTAACCGCCGCCCGCAGGAACCCGGAGATCCAGGCACCCAACTCTGATGCGGGCGTGAGGATTTGCCCGGACCATGCCTTCGACTGAGGAAGGCATGACCGAGCGAAGCGCGGAGTCTAGCACGCGTGTTGCCGCGCGCTCAAGCATTGTTTTGACGGCTCAAAGGCTTACCTGACGTGCCCAGGCGTCTTCGCGGCGCGCTGGCGCCGCGCCTCGTACAGGCAGATGCCCGCCGCGACCGACACGTTCAGACTCTCGACCGTCCCCGACATCGGGATCGACACCAGTTCATCGCAGGTTTCTGCGGTCAAACGCCGCAAGCCGTCGCTCTCGGCGCCCAGCACCAGCGCCACGGGCACCCCGAAGTCGCAACTTGCGAGCGATTTCTCCGACCGATGGGCTGCGCCGATCACCCAGATGCCGCGATCCTTCAGGTCGCGCAGGGTCCGGGCCAGGTTGGTAACCATCAGATAGGGCACGGTCTCGGCCGCGCCGGAGGCGACTTTCTCCACCGTCGGCGTAATGCCGACCGCCCGATCGCGCGGCGCGAGCACCGCGTGAACGCCAAGCGCGTCCGCCACGCGGAGGCAGGCGCCGAGATTATGCGGGTCCTGGATACCATCCAGCACCAACAGCAGTGCACGCTCTTCCAGGCCGTCCAGCACGTCTTCCAGCGAAAGTGCGGGCGAATCGCTGTC
>CAZULX010000318.1:0-12852 GCA_964621335.1 uncultured Streptomycetaceae bacterium | reverse complement strand
AGCAGCACGAAACCGATGTGCATCGCGACCGCGAGCGCGCGCGAGATCTTCTTCTCGCGGTCGGTGACGTATTCGTCGTCGTAGGTCACGGGTTATTGCTGGCAGGCTTCGCCAGCAGACCGACTTTCTTCACCTGGTTCTGTTGCAGCATGTCCATGACCTCCAGGACCGCCGAGTAACGCACGTCCTTGTCGGCGGAGATGACGACCGCCTGGTCTGGGTTACGCGTCTGCTTCGCCTTGATCTCCTTGATGAGGTCGGTGCGCGAGATCGCGCGGTCGGTCGGGCTGCGGGTCGCGCGGTCGCGCAGCGAGAGCGACCCGTCCTTCTGTATCGATACTTCCATCGGCTGCACCGGCGGATTCGAAGTCTTGGCGACCTGCGGCAGCTCGATCTGCCCCGGGTTGATGAGTGGCGCGGTCACCATGAAGATGACGAGCAGCACGAGCATCACGTCGATGTACGGAACGACGTTGATCTCGTTCATCAAGCGCCGCGTATGGCGTCTCTGGTGAGCGAGCATGTCAGTGCATCTGGCGCTGAAGGATGTTCGAAAATTCTTCCATGAACGAATCGAACCGGATCGCGAGCCGATTCACGTCTCCGGAGAAGCGGTTGTAGGCGACGACCGCGGGTATTGCGGCGAAAAGCCCCATCGCGGTGGCGATCAGCGCTTCCGCGATGCCCGGCGCGACGTGGCCGAGCGTCGCCTGCGCCACATTCGCAAGACCGCGGAATGCGTTCATGATTCCCCAGACGGTGCCGAAAAGGCCCACGTAGGGGCTCACCGACCCGACGGAGGCGAGGAATGCGAGGTGCGACTCGAGGTTGTCCATCTCGCGCTGGTAAGTCGCCCGCATCGCGCGCCGCGTGCCGTCCATGACGCTGGCGACGTCCATGCCGGGCTGCTTGGTGAGCTTGGTGAATTCCCGGAAACCGGCTTCGAAGATGCGCTCCAGCGTTCCCGCGTTGCGCGATGCGTTGGCGCGGTGATAGAGGGACGAGAGCTCGGCGCCGCTCCAGAACTGCTTTTCGAACTCGTCGGCCTGCTGCGTCGCGCGCTTGAACTGAAAGCGCTTTATGAAGATGTAGTACCAGGAAAAAAGCGAAGCCAGTAGGAGCGCCGCCATCACGAGCTGGACGAGAACGCTCGCGTTCACGACCAGGCTGATGATGGACAGGTCCTGCGTAACGGTAGGATTCAATCTCTCGTCCTTATTCTTGTTGCGAGCGGCCGCGGGATGCGCACCGGCCGCATGGTACGCAGCGCCACGCACGCGACCCTCACCGCGGCGCGTGCAAGCAGGTCCTCTCCTCGGGCTACGCGCTGGATTACCTCGATCTGACCGGCGCCCACCTTAATGAGTTCCACGCTCACCTGCAACTCGTCGTTGAAGCGCCCCGGCGCGAGGTAATCGATCGCCGCGGAGCGCACCACGAAAGCGACGCCGTGACTCTGCGCGAGCTCGCTCTGCTCGAAACCCATCGCGCGCAGCCATTCGGTGCGGGCGCGCTCCATGAACCTCAGGTAGTTCGCGTAATAGACGACCCCGGCGGCATCGGTATCTTCGTAATAAACGCGCACCGGCCACAAAAAGGGTTCGGCAATCGATATGTCGGGGGCGGTGCCGGCGGAAGACGATCTCACCGCGGCCCGGTCGAGCCCGCGTCGTCCCACAGCTCCGGGGCGCCGGCGCGCGCCGGGTGCGCGAGCCCGAAGTGGCGGTAGGCCGCCGGGGTGGCCACGCGGCCGCGCTGGGTGCGCTGTAGATACCCCTGCTGGATGAGATACGGTTCGATCACGTCCTCTATGGTGTCGCGCTCCTCGCTGATCGCGGCGGAAAGATTGTCGACTCCGACGGGCCCGCCGCCGAACTTGTCGATCACCACCTGGAGGAGCTTCCTGTCCATCACGTCCAGCCCGGCGACGTCGACGTCGAGCATTCTCAAGGCCGCATCGGCCACGTCCTGCGTGACGCGCCCCTGGGCCCGCACTTCGGCGTAATCGCGCACGCGCCGCAGCAGGCGGTTGGAGATGCGCGGCGTGCCGCGCGAGCGGCTCGCGATCTCGCGCGCGCCGTGCGGCTCGACTTCGACTTCGAGGAGGCGGGCGGAGCGCTGCACGATGCGTGTCAATTCTTCCGTGGAGTAGAACTCGAGCCTCGCGACGATCCCGAAACGGTCGCGCAGCGGGTTCGTCAGCATGCCGGCGCGCGTCGTGGCGCCGACCAGCGTGAATGGCGGAAGATCGAGCTTCACCGATCGCGCCGCGGGACCTTCGCCGATCATGATGTCGATCTGGAAATCCTCGAGCGCGGGATACAGGATCTCCTCCACCACCGGCGAGAGGCGGTGGATCTCGTCGATGAAGAGCACGTCGCGAGGCTCGAGATTGGTGAGTATCGCGGCGAGGTCGCCGGCGCGCTCGAGCACCGGCCCCGAGGTGTGGCGCAGGCTCACTCCCATTTCGCGCGCGATGATGTGCGCGAGCGTGGTCTTGCCGAGGCCGGGCGGACCGAAGAGGAGCACGTGGTCGAGAGACTCGCTCCTCTTCCTCGCGGCCTCGATGAAGATCCCGAGCTGGTCGCGGGTTTTTTCCTGGCCGATGTACTCTTCGAGCGCTTTCGGACGCAGCGCGCGCTCGAAAACCTCTTCCTGCGGGGAAGCGGGCGCGGCGGCAATCAGTCGATCGGTTTCGATCATCGGTTCCCGAATTCGTCGTTCCGTCGAATACCGGAATCCAGTGTACAGCACTGCCGCCTGGAACCCGGATCGAGTCCGGGTCGACGATCGTTGGTCATGCTTTCGAAAGGACCTTCAGCGCCTGGCGTATGCCTTCGGTCACGCTCGAGCCGCTCTCGAGATTGCGCACCGCGAACTGCGCCTCCTTGTCGCTGTAGCCGAGCGCGAGGAGCGCGTTCACGACGTCGCTCCCTGCGCCGTTCGCTTCGGCGCGCACTTCGACCACGGCGATGTCGAGCTTGTCCTTCAACTCGAGGAGCAGGCGCTCCGCCGTTTTCTTTCCGATGCCGGGAATGCGGGTGAGCCTCCCGCTGTCCTGACGGCTCACCGCCTCGCGCACATCGGCGACGCTCATGCCGGAGAGCACTGCGAGCGCGATGCGCGCGCCCACGCCTGAAATCCTGAGGAGCTTGCGGAAAAGCGCGCGCTCGCTTTCGGTCGCGAAGCCGTAGAGCTGGTGCGCGTCCTCGCGCACGATGAGATGGGTGAGCAGCACGACCTCCGCGCCGGTCGCCGGAAGCTGATAAAGAGTGCTCATCGGCACGTCGAGCTCGTAACCCACGCCCTGCACGTCGACTAGGATCTGCGGCGGGTGCTTCACGAGGAGCTTGCCCGCGATGCGCCCGATCACACGAGCCTGCCTTTGCGCACGCGCAGGCCCGCGGTCGCGAGGGTGCCGTAACCGTGTCCGCCGTGCGCGTGGCAGATCGCGCACGCGAGCGCGTCCGCGGCGTCGGGGCCCGGAGCGCCTGCGAGCTGGAGCAGGCGCTTCACCATCTCCTGCACCTGTCCCTTGCGCGCGTGGCCGTTGCCGACGACCGCCTGCTTCACCTGCAGCGCCGTGTACTCCGCGATCGGAAGATCGTGCATGACGGCCGCGCAGATCGCGGTGCCGCGCGCCTGCCCGAGCAGCAGCGTCGACTGCGGATTCGCATTCACGAAAACCTTTTCGAGCGCGATCTGCTGCGGCTTGCAGTCTGCGATCACTTCGGCGAGGCCGTCGAGTATGACTTTCAGGCGCTCGGAGAGCGAGCCCTGCTGCGGGGTCCTGATGCAGCCGCTGGTGACGTAAACGAGCTTCTGCCCGGATTTGTCGAGCACCCCGAACCCGGTGATGCGCAAGCCTGGATCGATGCCCAGGATGCGGGTCACGTATCCATCACCGCGTTGGTATAGACCTGCTGGACGTCATCGATGCTTTCGATGGCGTCCAGGAGCTTCTGCATTTTCGCGGCATCCTCGCCGGCGAGCGCGCTTTCGGTCGTGGGCTTCATCGTCACCTCGGCGAGCTCGGGCCTGAAAGCCGCTTTCTGCAGCGCTTCGCGCACCTGCGTGAGATCGTGGGGGGCGGTGATGACTTCGATGCTGCCGTCGTCATTGGTGACGACGTCTTCCGCGCCGGCCTCGATCGCGGCTTCCATCAGCTTGTCCTCGTCGGTGCCGGGCGCGAACACCATCTGTCCGCAGTGCCTGAAGAGGAAGGAGACCGAACCGTCGGTGCCCAGGTTGCCGCCGTACTTGGTGAACGCGTGCCGCACGTCCGCGACCGTGCGCGTGCGGTTGTCCGTCATGCAATCGACCATCACCGCAGCGCCGCCGATACCGTAGCCTTCGTAGCGGATCTCCTCGTAGCTCACGCCTTCGAGCCCGCCCGAGCCGCGCTTGATCGCGCGCTCTATCGTGTCTTTCGGCAGGTTGCTTTCCTGCGCCTTGTCCATCGCGAGACGAAGCCGGGGATTCATCCCCGGGTCACCGCCGCCCATGCGCGCAGCCACGGTGATCTCCTTGATGAGCCGCGTAAAGATCTTGCCGCGCTTGGCGTCCTGGCGCTCCTTCCGGTGCTTGATGTTCGCCCACTTGCTGTGACCGGCCATAAATGTGGAGTGCGAGGCTGCATTAGGCCGTTAAAATAACGGTGATTTTATCACCAGCGCACTCGCCTGATGCCACAAGCTATCGCCGTCGCCAAATCGCGCGAGCTCCTGGAGCTCCTTCCGCAGTACGCCAATCGCCACGGACTCATCGCCGGCGCTACCGGCACGGGAAAGACAGTCACCCTGCAGCGTCTCGCGGAAGGCTTCAGCCGCATCGGCGTCCCGGTTTTCATGGCCGACGTGAAAAGCGACCTCGCGGGCATAAGCCAGGCCGGGCGGGCGGCGGGCAAAGTAAAAGAGCGCATAGCGCAGCTCGAGCTCGAGGATTTCGCGTTCGAAGGATGTCCGGCGGTCTTCTGGGACGCTTTCGGCGAGCAGGGCCATCCGGTGCGCACGACGGTTTCGGAGATCGGCCCGCTGCTGCTTTCGCGGATGCTCGGCCTGAACGAAACGCAGGCGGGTGTCCTCACCGCGGTTTTCAAGATCGCGGACGACGAAAAGCTCCTGCTCCTCGATTTGAAGGACCTGCGCGCGATGCTGAAGCACGCGGCCGACAACGCGAAGGGCTACACGACGCGCTACGGCAACATCTATACCGCTTCGGTGGGCGCGATCCAGCGCGGGCTCCTCACGCTCGAGCACGAGGGCGGCGATCGCTTCTTCGGCGAGCCCGCCCTCGACGTGAGCGACCTCATCCAGACTGCGGGCGGTCGCGGCGTCGTGAACGTGCTCGCAGCGGACAAGCTGATGAGCTCGCCCAAGCTCTACGCGACGCTCCTCCTGTGGCTGCTCGCCGAGCTTTTCGAGCAGTTGCCGGAGGTCGGCGATCGGGACAAGCCGAAGCTCGTCTTCTTCTTCGACGAAGCGCATCTCATCTTCGACGACGCTCCCGCCGCGCTCCTCGACAGGATCGAGCAGGTGGTGCGCCTGATCCGCTCCAAGGGCGTCGGCGTGTATTTCGTGACCCAGAATCCCATCGACATTCCCGATACCGTGCTCGGGCAGCTCGGCAACCGGGTGCAGCACGCGCTTCGGGCTTACACGCCGCGCGACCAGAAAGCGGTGAAGACCGCGGCGACGACGCTGCGGGCGAACCCCAAGCTCGACGTGGAAGCCGCGATCACCGAGCTCGAAGTCGGGGAGGCGCTGGTGTCGCTCCTCGACGAGAAAGGGCGGCCTTCGGTCGTGCAGCGCGCGTTCGTCGTGCCGCCGGGGTGCCGTCTCGGTCCGGTGACCCCGGAAGAGCGCAAGGCGGTGATGCGAAGCTCGGATGTCGCCGGGGCCTACGACCAGGCCGTCGACCGCGAATCGGCTTACGAGCTGATCGCGGCGCGCCACGGCCTCGACGAAGGCAGGAGCGCCGGGGCCGGCGAATCCGCAGGCAAAGGCGGCCTTTTCGGCGCGCTCGGCGACTTTCTCGGCGGCTCGACCGGACCTCGCGGCGGACGGCGCGAAGGCGCGATCGAAGCGGCGGCGAGAAGCGCGGCGCGCGCGATCGGCTCGGGCCTCGGCCGCGAGATCGTGAGAGGCGTGCTGGGCTCCCTCATGGGCGGAGGCAAGCGCAGGCGATGAGCCCCGGCGCGCGCCGCAGTGCGTACATCGGCGTCGCGTGCACCCTCGCCGGCTCGATCGCCTTCTCCGGCAAGCCGGTCATCATCAAGATGGCTTACCAGTACGGGGTCGACGTCATGACGCTGCTCGCGCTGCGCATGCTGTTCGCGGCCCCGTTCTTCCTGGCGATGGCATGGTGGGCCGGAGCTCCCGGCGATCTCGGCCGCCGCGACTGGGCGGTCGTCCTTTTTCTCGGTTTCATCGGCTACTACCTCGGCAGCTACCTCGATTTCGCGGGCCTGCAATACATCTCCGCGAGCCTCGGCCGCCTGATCCTGTTCCTCTACCCGACCATCGTGCTCCTCATCAGCGCCTTGTGGCTGAAACAACGGGTGACCGCGAAACACGTGATTTCGCTGCTGCTGTCGTACGGCGGGATCGTGCTCGTGTTTCGCGAGGAAGGCGCTGTGGCGGGGCCGCTCGGCTCCACCGTGCTCGGTGCGGCGCTCGTATTCGCGAGCGCAGTGAGCTACGCGGTCTACCTCGTCGCCGGCTCGCGGATGATCGCGAAGCTCGGGTCGATGCGCTTCACGGCGTACGCGTCGCTCTCGGCGACGGCCTTCGTCATCGCGACGTTCATGGGAACCCATGGACCGGCGCGCCTCGCCGTGCCCACCGAGGTCTACGGCCTCACGCTGGCGCTCGCGGTTTTTTCGACCGTCGTGCCGTTATGGCTGATGGCCGAAGGCCTGCGGCGCATCGGCGCGAACCAGCTTTCGCTCGTCGCGTGCATCGGACCGCTCGCGACGATAGGTCTCGCTCACTTTTTCGTGGGCGAGCCGGTGACGCCGATACAGCTCGTCGGCGCGACGCTGGTTCTGGCAGGGGTTATCATCATCAGCTTCAAGCCGCAGGCGCAGGCCTGAAGAAAACCGCGCGGCCCGGTGGCCGCGCGGCGCCTCTACAGCCGAGGCCGGACGCTCATCCCGGGGAGATCAGACGGAATGACCGCTGCGCCACCGCTTGTAGAAGCTTTGATCGTTGGACATCGCCCAGATCGCGAAAGCGGTGGCGAGGATGCCCACCACCACGGTGTGCAGCGCGATCTCGGTCATCGCCGCGAAACCCAGGGCGAAGGGCGACACGACGAGCCAGACGCCCAGGAGGATATTGATGACCTCCTCCCATGCCCGGGGCATGCGCGCGGCGATGAGCGCGAACACCACGATGCCCGCGCCGATGACGTACGCGTTCCACGCGGCCGCAGTGCCCTCGTAACCGAGGACCCACGGCGAGAAGAAGATCCAAGCTCCGAGGACCAGGTTCGCCCAGTCTTGCCATCGTCTGGCTCCCATTCGCGCTCCTCCCGGCGTGCAAACGCCGCACATGAGTTTAGACTCATTCACGTCTGGCATGTTCCCCGCCGGCGTTGCGCTGCAGCAAGCGCACGGGAATTGCTGAGTGCCCGGACTCGCAGCAGGCGAAGAAAGACGATGGACACTTTGGCTTCCGGAGCGCTCGAAAAAGCGATAGGCGACGTCGGGAGAACGCTATACGCCTCGGCTTCGACGTCGCGACCGGCGCTTTTCCGTGCACGCGGCGTGCGCGGCGCGTTGCTCGCGCAGGCGCTCCGCGATGAAGGGCTGCGCCGCGCCTTGTTCCAGTTCGTCGATGTGCTGCCTCAGCTCGAAGGCGCGGAAGCGGTCGCGCGTCACTACCGCGCTTACCTCGGCGGGCGTGAACTCGCGGGTGCGTGGGGCCGCCTCCTCGCGCTCGGCAGCCATCCGCTCATGTCGTGGGCCGTGCGCGCGAGCGTCGCCCGCATGGCCGGTCTTTTCCTGATCGAGGAAACCGGCACCGCGGTCGCGCGCGTCATGCGCGAGCTCTCTCGCGCGGGGGCGGGGACGACCATCGATGCGGTCGGAGAGGCGGTGCTCACCGAGGCCGAGTCAGCGGCTTACGTCGAACGCTATCGCAACGTGCTCGCGTGGCAGCAGGCTGCCGGCGCGACTGCGCACGCGTCGATCAAGCTCTCCGCGCTCACGCCGCGCTTCGATCCGGTCGATCCCCGAAGCTCGCAGGAACGTGCGCTCGAGCGCATCGCGCCGCTCATGCGCGACGTGATCGCAATGCGCGCCGCGCTCACGATCGACATGGAACACTACGAGCTGAAGCCGCTGGTGATCGACACTTTTCGCGCGCTCGTCGAAGCGTACCCCGACGCGGGCTGGCAACCCGGCGTCGCGCTGCAAGCCTATCTGTCCGAAACGCAGGCCGATCTCGCGGACCTCGTCGCGTGGGCGCGCGCCGGCAACCGTCGCATCACGGTGCGCCTCGTCAAAGGCGCTTACTGGGACACCGAGGTCGCGCTGGCAGGTCAGCGCAACTGGCCTTGCCCGGTCTACGTAGAGAAAGCCGCTACCGACGCGGCTTACGAGCGCCTCACGCGCGCTCTTTTCGAGGCGGCGGACGCGGTTTACCCGGCGATCGCCGGACACAACCTGCGCAGCCTCACGCACGCGCTCGCGCTCGCCTCCACGCTCGGCCTCCCCCGCGAGCGCTGGGAGATACAGATGCTGTACGGCATGGCCGAGCCGCTGCAGCGCGCGATCGCCGAGTACGGCGCGAATCTCCGCGTCTACGTCCCGAGCGGCGATCTCGTCGTCGGCGTCGCATACCTCATCAGGCGCCTGCTCGAGAATACGGCGAGCACCTCGATCCTGCGGCAAGCCTACGTCGAAGGGCACGACACGGCGGTGCTGCTCGCGCCGCCGAGGCCGGCGCCGCCAGCCGGCACAACCGCGCCGGCCGAAAGCGGTTACGCCCATACGCCGGTCCTCGACTTCAGCCGCGCGGGCGCGCGCAGCGCTTTCGCCGCAGCATTGGCGCGAGTGCGCGGGGAGCTCGGGCGGCATTACGTGCTGCGCATCGCAGGCGTCGATTGCAGCGCGGAGGACCACGAGTCGCGCAATCCCGCGCGCCCAGCCGAAGTGCTGGGCTCAGTCGAGCTCACCGATACGGCCGGCGCGCTCCAGGCCATCGCGAACGCGAAGCGCGCTTTTACGGCGTGGCGCGACACCCCTGCCGCGCACCGGGCGGGGCTGTGCCGCCGCGCCGCACGCCTGATGCTCGAGCGCCGCGCCGAGCTCGCCGCGTGGGAAGTGCTCGAGCAGGGCAAGAACTGGCGGGAAGCCGACGCGGACGTCGCCGAAGCGATCGACTACCTCGAGTATTACGCGCGCGAGATCGAGCGCCTCGACGGCTGGCGCCCGACGATCGATTTTCCCGGCGAGACCAACCACACCCGCTTCGAGCCCCGCGGCATCGCGGTCGTGATCGCGCCGTGGAATTTCCCGCTCGCGATCCTCACCGGGATGACTTCGGCGGCGCTCGCCGCGGGACACTGCGCCATCATGAAACCCGCGATGCCCGCGCAGATCGTCGCGCACCGCCTGCACGCGATCCTCACCGAGGCGGGCTTTCCCCCCGAGGTCTGCCAGCTCGTGCCCGGGCGCGGCGCCGCGATCGGCGATGCCCTCGTCGACCACCCCGACGTGCACGTCATCGCGTTCACCGGCTCGCGCGAGATCGGGTTGCGCATCCTCGAGCGCAGCGCGAAAGCCGCTGCCGCGCAAACTCACGTAAAGCGCGTCGTGTGCGAAATGGGCGGCAAGAACGCGATCATCGTCGACGACGACGCCGATCTCGACGAAGCGGTGTTGCAAACGCTGCACTCCGCTTTCGGTTACCAGGGACAGAAGTGTTCGGCGTGCTCGCGGCTGATCGCGGTGGGCGGCGTGCACGACAGGCTGGTCGAGAGGCTGACGGCGGCGCTCGACGCTTACGCATACGGCTCCCCCGAGGACCCGCAGTACGTGTTCGGCCCCGTCATCACGGCCGCGGCGCAGAAAAAGGCGCTCGACTATATCGATATCGGCAGGACCGAAGGCGCGCTCGCCTATCTCGGCAGCGTGCCCGGCGACGGCTACTACGTCCCTCCCGCGATATTCACCGGAATACGGCCGGAGCACCAGCTCGCGCAGGAGGAGATCTTCGGGCCGGTCCTCGCGGTGCTGCACGCGCCGAGCTTCGAGCACGCCCTTACGATCGCGCTCGATTCGCGCTACGCGTTGACGGGCGGCGTGTTCTCGCGTTTTCCGGGACATCTCGCGCTCGCCCGCGAGCGCTACCGCGTCGGCGATCTCTACCTCAATCGCCGCATCACGGGAGCGCTCGTGGGTGCGCAGCCTTTCGGCGGCTATCGCCTCTCGGGGACCGGCATACAAGCCGGCGGCGAGGAGTATCTGAAGCAGTTCATGTGGTCGCGCGTCGTCACGGAGAACACGGTGAGGCACGGGTTCGTGCCTTGATCGCTTTGCGGCATCCCCGAACGCCGCGGCTGGAACGAAATCTGTTGCACGCCGATCCAACGCAGAGTACACACGGACGCGAGGCGCGACGCGGAGAACACGATGGCCGATTTGTCTCTGCCACACCACATGAGGTCGATTCAGATCGTGGGCGTCGCTTCGGGCCGCGGCGCGCCCGACGAGGGATGCGGGGCAGGCGCGGATGCGTTGCGCGCAATGCGCATCGCCGCGCGGCTGCGGGCGCGCGGCTTCAGCGCGCGCTGGGCAGACGTCATCCGTCCCGCCGAAAGCTGCCGCGACAACTCACTCGAGGCGGTGCGCAGGGTCTGCGTGAGGCTTGCGAAGCGTGTCGAGCGCATCATCGTCGAAGGCGACATGCCGATCGTCGTCGGCGGCGACCATACGTCGGCCATCGGCACGTGGAAAGGCGTCGCACACGCCTTTCTTCGGCAGGGCCTCGTGGGTCTCTTGTGGATCGACGCGCACATGGACGCACACACGCCGCAGACCAGCGTATCCGGAATGCTGCACGGCATGCCCGTCGCCTGTCTGCTCGGCTACGGCTATCCCGAGCTCACCGAAATCGCCGAGGGCGCGAAGCTCGATCCGCGGTGCGTGTGCCTGTACGGCGTGCGCAGCTTCGAGCAGGGTGAAGCGCAGCTCCTGAAGCGCCTCGGCGTGCGCGTTTTCTTCATGGAGGAGATCGTTCGGCGGGGTATGCCGGATACCCTGCGCGAAGCACTGGCCATCGTAGCCTGCGCGAGCGGCGGCTTCGGCATTACGCTCGACCTGGATGCCATCGATCCGGGCGACGCGCCCGGGGTGGGATCGCCCGCTCCGGACGGGATGCGCGGAGCCGACCTGATGAGCGCGCTCGCGGTGCACGGCGGACACCCGAACCTGGTCGGCATCGAGATCGTCGAATACAACCCCTACCGCGACCGGCAGGCCGCCACCGCAGGACTCGTCGGCGATGCGCTCGATGCTATCCTGCTCGGTCAGGCGGCGCTGGATGACCGCGTGGCAGGCGCGGCGCAAGGCACGTGACTTGCCGAAGCCCGCAGCAAAGGAGATTCGAAAATGCTGGTGAGATTCAATTCGAAGGTCGGGATGATCACGATGTTCGGCGACGTCGCGACCAAGCTCCTGCGGGTGATGGGGCAAAGCGGCGCGGTGCCCGGAGCGATACTCGCGCCGGACATTCCGGCCGCGATCGAGCGCCTGCGCACCGGAGTCGGACTGCACAGCGAGCCAGCGCAATCCGGAGACCGCGAAGAAGAGGACGAGCCGCGGGTAAAGCTCAGTCAGCGCGCTTTCCCGTTGATCGAGCTGCTCGAGCGCGCCGCGAAAAGCGGGGCCGACGTAATCTGGGAGGAAGAGCGGAAGGCGATCTGAAGGCGGCGGCCGCTGTAGCGCCATCCGCCCTTCGACGAGACGCCTTTTAGCGGCTGACCTGCTCCGCTGCGCCCCGGCGCTCGCGGGGGTCGTAGCCCAGAAGCTGGCGGCAGTTAGGCCCGGAAGCGGCCACGCCGTACTCCCTCTGCGCGCACAAAAGCAGGTTCGCGAGCGATCGGTGGTTGTATTTCGCGGCGAACTCAGCAGCCGTATGGCCCCCGTAAACCCGAATGTCCGCGTCCGCACCCGCCCGCAGCAGGGAACGCGCGATGCTTTCGTGGCCCTGGATCGCGGCCATCATGAGCGGTGTGTTGACGTAAGTGCCGCCGTCGCGCGCGTCGGCGTTCACGCTCGCGCCGCGCTGGATGAGAAAGCTCACCACGCGCTCGTTACCCCGATACGCGGCGTAGGCAAGGGGCGTGTAGTGGTAAGGCAGGTTTTCGAGGTCGGCGCCCGAGGACACCAGCAGCCGTGCCGCCTGCTCGTGACGCTCGAACGCGCGTCCGGTTCCCTGCTCGGCTTCGTCGAAGAAAAAAGCGGCCAGCATGAGCGGGGTCTCGCCCACCGGCGTGCGCCCGTTGACGTCGGCACCCGCAGAAATGAGGAAGCGCATCACCTCGAGCGACGCGGCACGCGCAGCGATGGCGAGGAGCGGCGCGCCGTCCGGGTAACCCGGCGTCGACACCCGCTGGTTCACGCTCAGCGTTCCCGCCTGAATCGCGCTCCGCAGGAAATTCACGTCGTCGGTCGCGATCGCGCCGTTCACCCGATCGGCATCGTCGGCCCCGCCCGGCCCTCCGACGCTCGCGCAGCCCGAGAGCGCCAGCGCGACCATGCAACCGACCAAGGCTATGAAACGTGAGGCGTGTGCGCGCATCGGAATCCCCTGTCCAGACGAGTAATAGTAGTTCTGCCGGAAA
>CAZULX010000317.1:0-4155 GCA_964621335.1 uncultured Streptomycetaceae bacterium | reverse complement strand
ACGCAACGGAAATCGCCCACGTCGCGGCGTTTCTGGCGTCGGACAAGGCGTGGGCCGTATGCGGCGAGCTCGTCGTGGCGACAGGGGGCGCCGGACGGGCGGTCTATTACTAAGGGCTCTAAGTGCCGAGCCTGCCGGCGTCCGCGAGCGAGTATCGCAATCTCATCGCCTTGCTGATCGTCGCCGCGTTCATCGTCGGCGGCGGCATTCACTATCAGACGCCGATGCTGGCGGCGATCGCTGCGGAGTTTCAAACGGACGCCGCAACGACGGGATGGATACCGACGCTCTCCTTCGGCGGGCTTCTGCTGGGCATCGTGCTGTTCGTGCCGCTCGGCGACCGTGCCGACAAGCGCACGCTGGTGCTCTCGAAAATCGTAGTCCTGATGGTGGCGCAGGCGGTGATGGCGGTCGCGCCTTCGATTGCGGTGCTGGCGGTGGGCAGCCTGGTGACCGGCATCTGCTCGTCGCTCCTGCAGCACTTCATCGCGATCACCGCCGAAGTGGCGCACCCGGACCATCGCGGCCGCGCGCTCGGGACGCAGCTGACGGCGATGTTCAGCGGTATCCTGTTCGCGCGCATCGTCGGCGGACTGATCGCCACGCACCTCGGCTGGCGTTACAGCTACATGCTCTCGGCAGCGATGCTCCTTCTCGTGATCCCGGTGCTGTGGGCGCGGCTTCCGAACACCCGCCCCACCACGCAAGCCTCGTACTGGGATCTGTTGCGGTCGCTCTACCGGCTGTGGCGAGCGCACGGCGCGATACGCCGCGCCACGGCGATACAGTTCATGTTCGGCATCTGCTACGGCGGATTCTGGGCGGTGGCCGCGCCGATGCTCGCGCTGCTGCACCGCGTGGGACCGAGCGCCGCGGGCTTCATGGGCATCCCCGGCGCGGCAGGCATACTCATCGCGCGCGCGGCCGGCCGCTGGACAGACCGCGCAGGCGTCAAGCCGGTGGTGCTCGCGGGCATCTGCTCGATGATGGCCGCCTGGGTCGTGATGGGTTTCGGCGCGTGGTGGATTGCAGCGGTGGTCGTCGGCGCGATGCTGCTCGACGTGGGCTTGCGCGCGGCGATGGTCGCCAATCAGACGCTGATCAATTCCGCGGTGCCGGATTCACGCGCTCGCGCCAACACGCTGTTCGGCCTGCACGTGTGGAGTGGAAACGCGGCAGGCGCATTTCTCGCGAGCCTGATGCTGGCGCATTTCGGCTGGCTCGCGGTGTGCGGCATGGCGATGACGGCGACGGTCCTCGCGCTGATGGTGCATCTGGGGGTCGTGCCGGTGGGCGAAGCGGAATGAGGGACCAGGCAAGAATGGTCATCGACAGACGTTCACACTCGGAGGAAGCATGAAAACTCATCGAATTGCGTGGCTTGCAGCAGGACTGATGCTGGCCTGCCCGGCAGCGGCCCAGGAATACCCGGTGAAATCGGTGCGGCTGGTCGTCCCCTTTCCGGCCGGATCGAGCAGCAACGACATCATCGGGCGCTTCCTCGCGCAGCACCTGAGTACCTCGTTGGGGCAGCGCGTGCTGGTGGAGAACCGGCCCGGCGCCGGCGGCAATGTCGGCTCGGAGTACGTCGCGAAGGCCGCACCCGACGGTTACACCCTGCTGGTCGCGACCAACGGTCCGCAGGCGATCGCGCCGAACGTGCTCAAGCTGAACCACGACAACCAGAAGGACCTGACGCCGGTGGTGATGGTGGCGAACATTCCTTACATGCTGGTGGTGCATCCGTCGCTGCCCGTTAAGAACGTGCGCGAGCTGATCGCGCTCGCGAAATCGAGGCCGGGCCAGATGCTGTTCGCTTCTTCGGGCAACGCCGGCACGCCTCACCTGTGCTGGGAGCTCCTGAAGTCCATGGCGAAGATCGACATCGTGCACGTCCCGTACAAAGGCGGCGCGCCGGCGATGATGGATACGATAGGCGGGCAGACGCAGATGTACTGCACGGGACTGGTCTCGGCTTCTTCGCAGATCAAGGCGGGCAGGTTGCGCCCGATCGGCATGGGGACGCTGAAACGCTCGCCGATCATGCCCGATATACCGACGGTCGCCGAACAGGCGCTGCCCGGCTTCAACGTGGCCTCGTGGTTCGGGATCATGGCGCCCGCCAGCACACCGGGCGCGATCGTCCAGCGCCTTTACGGCGAGATCGCGAAAGTCGTCGAGACCGCGGAGATGAAGAAATTCCTGCTCTCGCAGGGCGCCGAGCCGATGATGATGGATCCGGCGAAGTTCACCGAGTTCCTGCGCGCCGAAACCGATAAATGGGGCAAGGTGGTCAGGGAGGCCAAGCTCAAGCTCGACTAATCCAGCCTGAACCCCATCGCCTTGATGACGGGCGTCAGCCGCTTGCGCTCCTGTTCCAATAGCTGCTGCGCTTTGGCAGGGCTGGAATCGAGGATCGGTTCGGACCCCGACTGGATCAGCGTCTTCTGAAAACCCTCGTCGGCAAGCGCCTTGCGCGAGACCTGCGAAATGCGCTCGATGACGGACATCGGTGTTCCGGCGGGCGCGAAGATTCCGCTGAACAACTGCGCAACCATGTCCGGCAGGATTTCGGACGAGACAGGGATATCGGGCGCCGCCTTGAGACGCGCCGGCGCATTCACGGCGAGGATGCGTATCTTCCCCGACCGGTGCAGGCTGAGAAAGTGCGCGTTCACGTGCGGCGTCATCATCGGGATGTAACCGCCCAGAATATCGGTCGTCGCGAGCCCCACCCCCTTGTACGGCACGTGCAGGATGTCGATGCCGCCGGCGCGTTGCTTGAACATCTCGCCGCCGAGGTGCGTCATGGTGCCCGCTCCGGCGGAGCCATACGATAGCTTCCCGGGATTCCTGCGCGCGTAGCCGATGAGTTCCTTCAGGCTGCGCACCGGCAGCGAGGGATGCACGACGATCGAGGTCGCCGACAGCGCGATGATGTCGATCGTGGCGAACTCCTTGACCGGATCGTAGGGCGGGCGGGTCATGGCCGCCGGATTGAGCACCTGCGTGCTGGTGTTGCCCATCAGTATCGTGTAGCCGTCCGGGCGGGCGCGCGCGACTTCCCCCGCACCCACCGTGCCGCCCGCGCCGCTGCGGTTCTCCACGACGATCGCACCGAGAGACGGCCCCACCCTCTCCACCCATTGGCGGCCTATCGTGTCCATGATGCCGCCCGGCGGGAACGGGATGACGAGCCTGATCGGTCTCGCGGGATATTTCTCCTGCGCGAACGCCTGTAGAGGCGCGAGCGCGCTCGCCGCAACCAGTGCGAGTCCGAATGTCAGCGTGTGGCGTCGATTTATCGTGTGTTTCATCCCCGCAGGTTCCCCAGCGTGCGCTCGGCCCAACCGGCGTACGTTCCGGTATCGATCATCTTCCGGCGCACGACGTTGCGCAGCGTCGCGAGCTCGTCGGCAGTGGGCGGCGCCGTCGCGGCGACCGGCTCGCTCGCGCCCGGCTCGAATCCCGTGCTCTCGCGAATCTCGTCCAGCGAATACGGCGGATGAATCGACTCCAGCCGCAGGCACGCGGCCTCTTTGTCGAAGCGGAAAGTCGCCTTGGGTGTGATGACTTTGCTCGGGCCCCCGAGCCGCAACGTTTCCGGCGGGGAGCTTCCGGCAGCCGAGACGAAGTCCACGCGCTCGACCAGAGAGCGCCGCGTATGCTCGGTTCGAAAGACGATGGTGCGGCGC
The DNA here is from genome assembly GCA_964621335.1 of uncultured Streptomycetaceae bacterium. Classification (GTDB taxonomy): domain Bacteria; phylum Pseudomonadota; class Gammaproteobacteria; order Burkholderiales; family SG8-41; genus JAQGMV01. The sequence goes on along the minus strand of CAZULX010000317.1, from coordinate 460 downwards.
GCGCAGTAGTAGATCATGCCGCCCCCATAACCGCCCGGGAATCGCACTTCGGGGCGATCGGGGTCGGAACCCAGTTGATGCAGGTTGTAGTTGCCGTGGCGGTCGATCTGCATGCCGCTCACGAAGAAGAGGCCGAGGTCGCCGCGCTGAGCGAGAAAGTGAAATTGCCGCGAGGTGTGGAACGGGCGGAACACGGTGTTGAGGATGATCAACTCCGCGTCCGGCGCGTGCATTTCCTTCGCGAGCAGCAGGCCCGTCGCCGGAAGCTGGGAGAGCGCACCACACGCGGAGATTTCGCCATCACGGACTTCGCGCGACATCAGCACGGCCATCAATTCGGCATCGTTGTAGTCCACGGCTTCCGTCTCGTGCCTCGCCGCTGCGTTCGCCCGGCTCACGTTACAGGCTCCGTCTGCCGCGCAGAGCGTGGCACGAAACGCTCGACGTAGTCCTCATGGCT
>CAZULX010000316.1:0-3593 GCA_964621335.1 uncultured Streptomycetaceae bacterium | reverse complement strand
GCTCCTGAAATCGGTGATCGCCCCCCACGGCGGCGTAGCGACGCTTTTCTTCGGCGCAGAGCGCGCTCCGGCGCCCGAAGCCGCGTGGATCAACGGCACCGCGGCGCACGCGCTCGATTTCGACGACGTGGCGTTGAAAGGCCATCCCAGCACCGTGCTCGTTCCCGCGATACTCGCGGAGGCGCAGGCGATCGGCGCATCCGGAAAGCAGATGGTGACCGCCTACGCCGCGGGTTACGAAACGTGGGCCGAGCTCGTGCGCCGCGACGCCGAGCAGCACCAGCGCAAAGGCTGGCATCCGACCGGCATCTTCGGGTCCATCGCCGCCGCGGCGGCATGCGCATCGCTTCGCAAGCTCGACGCCGCGAAGTCCGCAGTCGCGATCGCCCTCGGCGCTTCACAAAGTGCGGGCCTCATCGCGAATTTCGGCACGATGACCAAACCCTTCCATGCAGGCCGGGCCGCGCACGCGGGCATCATGGCGGCGCGGCTCGCGCAAGCCGGCTTTACCGCCTCCGACGACGCGCTCGAGCACAGCCCGGGATTTCTCGCCGCGGTGTCTCCCGGCGGACGGATCGACGTCGATGCCCCCATCGAGGCCGGCGTGTCGTGGAAGCTCGAAAGCCAAGGTCTCGACATCAAGAAGTATCCCCTGTGCTTCGCGGTGCATACGTTCCTCGACGGCATTCTCGATCTCCAGGCCGCACACGGCTTCGGCCCCGGCGACGTCGAGCGCATAGACACATACATCCGCGGCCGCCACGCAATCGTCCTGCGTTATCCGGCTCCGCAGACGCCGCTCGAAGCGAAATTCAGCATGCCTTTCGCGATGGCGTGCGCGGTGATCGTGCGCAGCGTCGGCCTGACCGAGCTCGACGAGGCCATAGTGCGGCGCCCCGACGTGCAGGCGCTCATGCAGCGCGTCCACATGACGCCCGACGAGCGAGAAGCGGTTCCGCCTCCGCCGGGGCCGTTCAACGATCGCGTGATCGTGTCGCTGCGCGACGGCCGGCGCCTCGACAGCGGCCCCATCCTCGAGGCGCGCGGCACGCACGACCTGCCTCTGAGCGCCGGGGAGCTGTGGAACAAGTTCGAGAGCTGCGCGCAGGCCGGCGGCGCTCGCGTACCCGCACGCAGGCTGTTCGACACGCTGATGGCGCTCGATAAAGTCGCAAGCGTGCGCGAGATACCGGGGCTAGGTTAGATGGCCGGACTGACCGAAACGCTCGCGCGCTTCATCGCCGGGGCGAAACTGGAGGACGCGCCGGCTGCCGCAGTCGAGAAGTCGAAGAAGGTGCTCGCCGATACTTTCGCGGCGATACTCGCCGGCGCCGGCAGCGAAGCCGCACCGCCGCTGCTGCGCTATATCGAGCAGGCGGGCGCAAGAGGCGAGAGCCCGATCCTCGGCACGAGCCGCCGCACCTCCCCCGAGCACGCAGCGCTCGCGAACGGCACTTTCGGCCACGCTCTCGATTTCGACGACGTGCTGCCGATGATGCCCGGGCACCCCAGCGCGATCATCGTCGCCGCGGCGCTCGCCGATCTTCCGCGCGCGCCGCTTACCGGCAAGGACCTCATCGAAGCGCACGTGATCGGCATCGAAACCGGCGCGAAAATCGGGCTTGCGATCACGCACGGCCATTACGACCGCGGCTTTCACGGCACCGGCACGCTCGGCATTTTCTCGGCGCTCGGCGCACTCGCGAAGCTGCACACGCTCGACGTGGACACTATACGCACGGCCTTCGGCATCGCCTCCTCGATGGCGAGCGGCGTGCGCCGCAACTTCGGCACGATGACGAAGCCGCTGCACACCGGCTGGGCCGCGAGGAACGCGCTCATCGCCGTCGATCTCGCGCGCTGCGGGTTCACCGCGGCCGCCGACGCGCTCGAGGCGAAGTCCGGCTTCTTCGCCGCTTACGGTGTCGAGGCTTCGAATCCCGCTGCCGGCATCGAAGCGCTGGGGCGGCCGTGGGCTATCGTGGATCCCGGCGTGGGGTTGAAGCAGTACGCCTGCTATAACGGCGTGCAGCGCGCCATGCACGGCCTCCTCGAATTGAGGCAACGCATGGGCTTCACCGCCGAAACGATAGCGCGCATCGAATGCCGCATGGCGCCGGGTGCGACCAGGATCATGATCTATCCGAGGCCCGTCACCGGGCTCGAAGGCAAGTTCAGCATGCACTACGCGCTCGCCGCGGGGGCGCTCGACGGAAAGTACTCGCTCGCGACTTTCACCGACGCCGCGGTGAACCGCCCGCAGGTGAGGACGCTGCTCGAAAAAATAGACTTGCGCGAAGACGAGCGCTGCGGCGGCGGCGACGCGCTGCTGCACACGCGCGCGGCCGGGACGCGCGGCTTCGTGGAGGTGGAAGTGCATACGACCGACGGCAAGCGCGAAGTGCTGCGCGTCGACACCGTTCCCGGACACCCGACGAAAGAGCTTTCGTGGGACGCGATCGAAGGGAAGTTCATGGACTGCGCGAGCCACGGGGGTATCGCCGCCGGCCGGGCGGCGCAGGCGTTCGCGGGGCTTCGAAAGCTCGATGAATGCGGCGACGTGGGCGACATCGTCGAGCTGCTGACGTTGCCGTAAAGCGCGCTACAGGTCGAGCACCAGCGTCGGAGTCTTCGCCCCCGAGCAGCAGATCATCATCGTCTTGTTGGACGCTTTCTCCGCGTCCGAGAGGACGAGGTCGCGGTGGTCGGGCACGCCTTCGATGACCCCGGTCTCGCACGTACCACACACGCCTTCCATGCACGAATGCGCGGGGTCGATTCCGGCTTCGAGCAGCGTTTCGAGGATCGTCTTGCCTTCCGCGACGAATACGCTGCGGTTGGTCTTCGCGAGAACGACCGTGAAACCGCCCGCGCGCGCGGGAGCTTCCTTCGCCGAGAAGTACTCGACGTGGACGCGATCGCGCGGGAGGCTTTGCGCCGCGCGCTCGAACGCCTCGAGCATGCCGGTCGGACCGCAGCAGTAGAGATGCGCATCGGCCGGCGCGGCCGAAACGATGGCGTCGAGGTCGAGCATAGTCCCGCCGGGCTCGTGATCGAAATTGAGCACGAGCGGGTTGCCGCTTTGCGCGGCCAGCGCCTGCAGCGGCTCGGCGAAAGCGGCGAGCTCGCGCGTGCGAGCGCTGTAGTGGAGCGCCCACGGGCGGCCGAGCGCGGCGAGCCGCTGCACCATGCAGTAAATGGGCGTGATGCCGATGCCGCCCGCGATCAGGACCGAGCGCGGAGCCGCTTCGGCGAGCTCGAAATTGTTCGCCGGGGGGCTGATCGTGAGACGGTCCCCCGCACGCACGCTCTCGTGTATGTAGCGCGAGCCGCCTGCGCTTGCGGCGTCGCGCGCGACCGCGATGACGTAGCGCCGCGTCTCGCCTTCGGAATTGACGAGCGAGTAGCTGCGCGTCGCGCCCAGAGGCAGGTGCAGGTCGACGTGGGCGCCGGCCTTGAAAGGCGGAAGCGCGACGCCTGCGAGCGGCACGAGCTCGTAGGCGTTGATGCACTCGGCTTCATAGGTCACCGACCTGACCCGCACCTCCAGAGTCGGCCCGCTCATGCGCGCTGCGAGCGCCCTTCCATCACTG
>CAZULX010000315.1:0-2735 GCA_964621335.1 uncultured Streptomycetaceae bacterium | reverse complement strand
GTTACGGAGGGAAACCATGGGTTTCTCTCTGTACGTTTACCGAGCCGCGGCTGCGGGCGTAGCCCGCTACGGTGCGTGCTGCGGCCAAGCGCGCAGCGCTTACCAGAGCGCTCCGCGCGCGGTGATCGGCCAGATCGCCTCGACGCGCCCGCCGCGCACGCAGATGTAGTGGTCGTACAGGTTGACGGTCGGGTCGCAGTGCCCCGGGATGAGCTTCAGCTTGTCGCCGAGCTCATAGCCTGGCGCGCCGTTCAACTGGATGACGCCGTGCTCGTCGGAAGCTTTGACGTATTCGGCGGGACCTCCCGCGGCGATGCGCGGCATGCCCGAATCGATGCTCGAGGCTTTCAGGCCCGCGTCGACGATGGCGCGCTCGGGCGAGGCGCGGCTCATCACCGTCGTCCACACGAATAGGCTGTGCTCGAAGCGCGGCGTGCCGCTTTCGGTCCAGTCGTTCCGGGCGTAATCGGCGTCCATGAATATGTACGAGCCCGGCTGCAGCTCGTCGTAGGCGGCGCTGCCGGCTTCGAAGACGTAGGTGCCGGTGCCGGCGCCGGTCACCTTCGGACACGCGATCCCGGCCGCAGCGAGGAGCTCGCGCGTGCGCTTCACGCGCTCGACCGCGGACTCGATCGCCGCGCGCCGCTCCTCCACTTTCCTCAGGTGCTGCGCCGAGCCGTGATACGCCTGCAATCCCGCGAAGCGCAGGTTCGCGCTCGCGGTGATTCTGCGCGCAAGCTCGACGGCGGGCTCACCAGGCTCGACGCCACAGCGATTCGCGCCCACGTTGATTTCCACCAGCACGTCGAGCGTGACGCCGTAATCGCGAGCCGCTGCATCGAGGGCATCGACGTTGCCTGCATCGTCGGCGCACACCGCCACGCGCGCCTGCCTGGCGAGCGCCGCCAACCGCGCGAGCTTCGTCCCGCCGACGACTTCGTTCGCGATCAGCACGTCTGCGACCCCGCCTTCGACGAGCGCTTCGGCCTCGCTCACTTTCTGGCAGCACACGCCGACCGCGCCGAGCGCGATCTGACGCATCGCGATCTGCGGGCATTTGTGGCTTTTCGCGTGCGGCCTCACCATGACCTTGCGGCCCGCGAGCGAGTCGTTGAGCCTTTTCAGGTTCATCTCGAACGCGTCCAGGTCGAGGATGAGCGCGGGCGTGTCGACTTCGGCGAGCGCCATGCCGAGGGTGGCGGGAGGGTATGAAGGCATATTGGCTACCGCCTCATCACTCTTTGGCGTCAGCCACTAAGCCGGCCTGCTCGATGCCGTAGACGCAGCACGCTTCGTCCTCGTCGCCGGTGCCGCCGCTGCCGCCCGCCGCGCCGAGTATCGTGCCGTCCTTCGCCCTGATGAGCGCGGCGCCGGTCTGCGGCAGGAACTTGCCTTCGGCCGTCGCAGAAAGTGTGACGAAGAAGTTCGGGTTGTCCTTCGCGCGCTTGAAGAGGGCGCGGCTCGAAGCGCCCATGGCGACCGCCGCCCACGCCTTGCCCTTGGCGACGTCGAGGCGGAACATGCTCGCGCCGTCTTCGCGCTGCGCCGAGACGATGTGGCCCGAGTCGTCGAGCACGACGATGCCGAGCGGCTTCACTTTCATCTCGCGCCCTTTTTCGAAACCCTTGCTGATGATCGTGTTGGCCTGCTGCAGCGTGAGCTTGGACATGTTCGACTCCCTGGTGGATTGGTGGTTGTATGTTACGACAATGCCAGCGGAGCCTTGACGACCTGCCCATTCGCCTGCACGAACCACCTTTCGCTCACGAACTGCGTGCCAGCCAGGCGCGCCTGCATCCAGTCCGCGGCGAGCACCGGCGGCGTAGGGCCGAGCTGTGTCGAAGGGACGTTCCCGACCGAATGGCGGCAGTCCTGGTAGACGACGAGCCGCTTCGGGCATTGCAGGGTCCGCATGAAGCGCTCGGTGTGTTGCGGCGGCGAGAGCTCGTCCATCTCTCCCGCGATGCACAGGTACGGCACGTGGATCTTCTGCGCGTGCCCTTCCCACGTGAGCGTTTTCACGAACGCGTCGAAAGCGTCTTCGTCCGTATAGCCTGACATGTACATGAAGCGCTGCTTGAAAGTGGGTGACGCCTCCTCGAATATCGTGTGGAAACCGGGCTCGAGGCACGTCGCCGCGACGGCGCACGCTTTGTAGCGCGGCTCGGCCGCGCACGAGATCGTGGCGAAAAAGCTGCCGAAGCTCTGCCCGACGACCCCGATGCGCTCCTGATCGATCTCGGGCCTCGCGCGCATCCAGTCCATGATCGCGCCTGCGGCTTCGATCCAGTTCTCCATGCTCACGTGCACGCCGAGCACCGCGCTTTCGTACTGGCCCGGTCCTTCGATCGTCAGCACCGCGATGCCGCGCGTGAGCCAGCGGTCGCCGTAGAGGGCGACGCTCGCCTCCTTGAAACCGTCCATCCCCGGAATCGAAACGACTGCCGGGATGAGCCCGCCGCTGTAGCCCGGAGGAAGGTGCAGCCAGCCGGGCAGCGCCTTACCCCTGAAGGGTACCCACGCCGCCTCGACCTTGTGGTCGGCCAGCAGCGCGTAGCGCGTATAGCACTCGCGCTTGCGCGTGTTCAGCGCGAGGTTCAGCTCGTTGTTCTCGTCGTGAGGCCACTGCGACGCGGCGTACTCCACCGCCGCGATGAAGTAGTTCTGGCGCGCGGTCACCGTCTCACCCGCTTCCTCGGCGGCCCGGGCTTTCGCCTCGCGCCTGCGCGCGGCCG
>CAZULX010000314.1:0-3048 GCA_964621335.1 uncultured Streptomycetaceae bacterium | reverse complement strand
AGGCCTTCGAGCGTTTCCCGGATCGACTTCGGCTGGCCGGGCAGGTTGACGATCAGCGCCTTGCCCCGGATCACCGCCACCTGGCGCGAAAGGATCGCGGTCGGAACGAACTTGAGGCTCACCTGCCTCATCTGCTCGCCGAAGCCGGGCATTTCGCGGTCGCCGACGGCGAGCGTCGCTTCGGGCGTCACGTCACGCACCGCGGGTCCGGTGCCGCCGGTCGTCAGCACGAGGTGACAGCCTTCGTCATCGACGAGCGCTTTCAGGGTCGATTCGATGACTGGACGCTCGTCCGGTATCAATCGCGTCACCGTGCGGCACGCCGGCGCCGCAATCGCCTTGCGCAGCCATTCTTCGAGCGCGGGTATGCCTTCGTCCCTGTAGACGCCTTTCGATGCGCGATCGCTGATCGACACGAGTCCGATCAGCAGCTCTTCGTTCGTTGCCATTCCCGTCCAGTATAGCGTGTTGGTTTTCGCCGCTTCATCACTGCGTCACTCGTCCTGGCCATCGCCATCGCCTATCGTTTCATCGAGGACCTTGAAGATCGCGCGATAACTTTTCGGGGCCTCTTGGGCTTCGCGCTCGCGCGCGGCGTTGCGCACTAGGAGCTCGAGCCTCACCGCGTCGGCGTGCGGATACTCGCGCACGAGCTCGGTGACCGCGCCTTCCTCGTCGAGCAATCGCGCCCGCCAGCGCTCGATCGAATGCAGGCGCGCGGTGCGCGCGTGCGACACCGCTTTCCATGCGGCGAGACGCGTCCTGATGGGCTCGGGATCGACGTCGCGCATGATTTTTCCGATGTACTGAAGCTGCCGCCGCCGCGCCTCGAACTTGGTGATGCGCCGCGCGGCCTCGACCGCGTCGCGCAGGCGCTCGGGAAGCTCGACGGATGCGAGCTGCTGGTCGTTCAGCTCGACGAGCGCCGCGCCGAGCGCCTGCAGCTCGTGCATCTGCTGCTTGCGCTTGGTCTTGCTAGGGAGCTCGTCGGACATGGGGAAGAGGGCGCTGCGGAGCTGATATCATACCTGCCATGCCTTCGTCCCGCTTCTCCTACGCTTCCCAACAGCTCCGCGAGATCGCTGTCACCGTCCTCGAATACGCAAAGAGCCGCGGCGCGACCGCGTTCGAATGCGAAGTGAGCGAAGGCTTCGGCCAGACGGTCACCGTGCGCCGCGGCGAAGTCGAAACGATCGAATACAGCCGCGACAAGGGGATAGGCGTCACGGTTTACACGGGGCAGCAGCGCGGGCACGCGAGCAGCTCCGATTTTTCACCCCAGGCGATGCGCGATACGGTCGATGCCGCCCTTTCGATCGCGAGCTTCACCGCGCCCGACGATGCCGCAGGTCTCGCCGATCCGGACCTCCTGGCCCGCACCTTTCCCGAGCTCGACCTCTGGCACCCCTGGGACCTTCCCGTCGAGCGCGCGATCGAGCTCGCCAAAGTGGCCGAGGACGCCGGTTTCGCGGCCGGCTCCGGCATCGACAATTCGGAAGGCGCGACGGTCACCACCCAGGAATCGCAGTTCTTCTACGGCAACTCGCTGGGTTTTCTCGCGGGTTATCCCAACTCGCGGCACGGCGTGTGGTGCTCGCTCATCGCCGGGCAGGGCGACGCGATGCAGCGCGACGACTGGTACGAGACCGCGCGCGATCCGCTGGACCTCGCGCCGCCCGCCTATGTCGGACGCCGCGCCGGCGAGCGTGCGTTGAATCGCGTGGGGGCGCGCAAGATCCCGACCACGCACGCGCCGGTGCTCTTCGAGGCGCCCATCGCGCCGAGCCTGATGGGGCACTTCGTGTCCGCCGTGAGCGGCGGCAGCCTCTACCGCAAGTCCTCGTTCCTCCTCGACAGTATCGGCAAGCGCGTGTTCTCGCCGCTCGTGCAGATCCGCGACCTGCCGCACGTGCCGAAAGGGCTGGCGAGCGGCCCTTTCGACGAAGAAGGGGTCGCTACGCAGGCGCGCGACATCGTGAAGGACGGTGTGCTCCAGGGTTATTTCCTGGGGAGCTATTCGGCGCGCAAGCTCGGAATGAAATCGACCGGGAACGCCGGCGGCAACCACAATCTCGTCATGCAGGACACCGGGGAGGACTTCCGTCAGCTCCTGAAGAAGCTCGACCAGGGCCTGCTCGTGACCGAGCTCATGGGGCAGGGGGTCAATCAGGTGACGGGCGATTATTCGCGCGGCGCGGCAGGTTTCTGGGTGGAGAACGGTGAGATCGCTTACCCGGTTGAGGAAATCACCATCGCGGGGAACCTGAAGGAGATGTTCCTCGCGCTCGCGGCGGTGGGGAACGACGTGGTGCGGCGCGGCTCCCGTCAGTGCGGATCGATCTTGATCGAGCGCATGACGATAGCTGGGGACTAATCGCCCGTGAGGAGCAGGAGCCGCCGTTCGAGGTCGTGCGCTTTCATCGAATGGCGCATCGCCATGTTGCGGCTCCAGATCTCGTAACCGTCGCGCTTGAAGGACCGCACGCCCCGCTTGTTGTAAGCCGCAGCCTGCCGGTGATGATAGGCGATGCGCGCCTTGAGCCAGCGCGCCTTGAGTTGTTGCCACGTGATCACTGCGCTACTTCTCTCCTGTTCCGGCGAATTCCGCCGCCGGCTTTCGCGACGACTCGCGTCACGGGCGCGGCGTTTCGACAGTACACTCAGGCCAATATTATGCCGGTGGCGTGACTGAGGAGGAAAAAAATGCACAGACGGCAGTTTCTCAAGAACGCAGGCGTCGGCGTTGCGGGCACCGCGGTCGCGGCGCCGGCGCTCGCGCAGTCGCGGCCGCAGGTCCGCTGGCGCATGGCTTCGAGCTTCCCGAAAAGCCTCGACACCCTTTTCGGAACGGCCGAGATGCTCACCGGTCGCGTATCGAGGCTCACCGAAGGCCGCTTCGGAATCCGCGTGTTCGCCGCGGGCGAGATCGTGCCGCCGCTGCAGGTCATGGACGCGGTTCAGAACGGCACCGTCGAATGCGGCCAGACCGCGAGCTATTACTACATCGGAAAAAATCCCGCGCTCGCCTTCGATACCGCGCTGCCGTTC
>CAZULX010000313.1:0-4666 GCA_964621335.1 uncultured Streptomycetaceae bacterium | reverse complement strand
GCCTCGCCTCCGAACTTCTTCGACAGCACCATCGTCATCGCCGCCGTCAGCGTCGTCTTCCCGTGGTCTACGTGACCGATCGTCCCCACGTTCACGTGCGGCTGCGTGCGCTCGAATTTACTCTTGGCCATGGCGAAGTCCTTGCATTGCGTCTAGATCGTTACGGTTGATACGTTCGGGTGACGGGTCTCTGGTGCCCATGGCGTGGATTGAACACGCGACCTCTCCCTTACCAAGGGAGTGCTCTGCCACTGAGCTACATGGGCGTATTGGAACGGAACGGCACTCCCTAATCTTGGTGCTGACTTCCTGCTGACGTTCGTATCTTGCGCGGCGAGCCTGAAAGCTGCTGGCTGGAGCGGGTGAAGGGAATCGAACCCTCGTCGTAAGCTTGGAAGGCTTCTGCTCTACCATTGAGCTACACCCGCCCGATTCCACCATGCCTTCTTAGGACCGCAATTGCACCCGCAAAACTGGTGGAGGGGGAAGGATTCGAACCTTCGAAGGCTGAGCCAACAGATTTACAGTCTGCCCCCTTTGACCGCTCGGGAACCCCTCCGAACGAAACCGGGCATTATTCTAAATTTTCGGTTTTCTGTCAAACAAATGCGGGAAGAACCTACGACGCGCCCGTAACTTAATTACGGGCGCAAAAAATCGCTTATGCGCCCGGCGCTATATCTTTAATCAATCGCCGCCGGTACCGCTCACACTGGTGCCGCCGCAAACGAAAAGCGTCTGCCCCGTGATATAGCCGCTTTCCGCGTCCAGCAAGAATGCAACCGCCCGTGCGACGTCGTCGGGGGTCCCCACGCGCTTCACGGGTATGGCTGCGATGACTTTCGCCCGTTTGTCGCTGCCGATCGGGTGGCCGTTGTCGAAAAGCTCGGTCGCGACGGGGCCGGGCGCGACGGCGTTGACGGTGATGCCGTCGCGCGCGAGCTCGAGCGCGAGCACGTGTGTAATCCCGATGATCGCCGACTTCGCCGCGGCATACGCCAGGCGCTGCGTTTTGCCCTGTATCGCGCGCGATGACATGCTCACGATGCGCCCGAACTTCGCGTCGCGCATCCCCGGCGTGAAAGCCTTGATGAGGATGACCGCGGCGCGCACGTTAACGGCGTACGCGTACTCGAGGTCCTCGATGCTCGCCTGCTCGAGGAGCCCCGGCCGGTTCGCGCCGGCGTTGTTGACGAGATAGCGCACCGGATAGCGCTCGGCGATTTCCTTCGCCGCTGCGCTGGTTGCTTCGACATCGGCGAGGTCCACCTCGCGATGGAGCAGCCGCTCGTGCGTAAGACGCGGGGCGCGCCGCTGCAGCGCCATCACGGTGTGGCCCTGCGCGAGCAACCGCGCCGCGATCGCTTCGCCAATACCTGCGCTGGCGCCCGTGACCACCGCTACCTCTTGCATGCCCTGCTCTCCTCGCCCCGCCGAACGCATTATAAGCAGCGCCTTATTCGAGCTTGATACCCGCGGCTATGATCGCCTTGGCCGCGCGCGCGGAATCGGTCTTTATGAAGCGCGCGAACTCGGCGGGCGAGCTGGTGAAAATGTCGAAGCCGAGCGCAACCAGCCGGTCCCTGAGATCCGGCGCGGCGAGCGCCGCGACGATTTCCTTGTTGAGCGTCTGAACGACGGCCGAGGGCGTCCCGGCGCGGGTCACCACTCCGAACCACGTTCCCGCTTCGTAGCCCTTGAGCCCGCTTTCACCCGTCGACGGTATGTCGGGCCAGTTCGGGTGGCGCTTGTCCGATCCGAATGCGAGGACTTTCAACTTGCCCGCTTTCCAGTGCGCCGCGAGCGTCCCGATGCCGGTGATTACGAACTGTACTTCCCCGCCCAGGACCGCGGTGGCCGCGGGTCCGGAGCCCTTGTAGGGCACGTGCAGGAGCTTGATTCCAGCCATCGTCTCGAGCAGCGCGCCCGCGACGTGGTTGGTCGAAGCCCTTCCCGGCGTCGAATACCTGATCGCGCCCGGCTTCGCTTTTGCGAGCGCGATCAGCTCGGCGATCGAGTTTGCCGGAAGCGAAGGGTGCGCTGCGATGACGAAAGGGACGTAAGTCGCGGACGTGATCGGCGCGAAGTCCTGCACGCCATAGGAGAGCTTCGGGTACACGTGCGGGTTGATCGAGAGCGTGGTCGCAGTCGCCAGCAGCAGCGTATAGCCGTCCGGGGCGGACTTGGCGACCGCTTCGGCCCCGATGATCGTGCTCGCGCCGCCCCGGTTGTCGACGACGACCTGCTGGCCGAAGCGCTCGGAAAGCTTGGCCCCGATGCCCCGGGCGACGATATCGGTCGTGCCGCCGGGCGGATACGGAACGACGAAGCGCACGGCCTTGCTGGGATAGGAGGCTGCGGGTGCGGAGTGCGCGCCAGCGTGCATTAATGACAGTGCCAGGGCTGCAAATATCCACTTCTTGCCGTTCATGTTCACTCCTCTGTTTATGTCGACAACGCACCACCGCGAATCGCGCCGGGCGTCATTATGGGGCGAAAGTGGCGTGGCCTTTGAAGCGCGTCCATGTTGCGTAAGTGACACAAACGCACGTTTGCGGCGAGAAAAAGCTCGCCCGCACTGTACAAACACCGAAGAATGCGGAGAATAAGCGGAAGCTTCCGCCCATCGGAGGATCGGCCGTCGGCCCAAAGGGACGTATAACGGCGGAACGCTTCGTGCGTTAGTGAGGAGACGAACCATGTAGCGGTGAAATCGGCGTGCCCGCTCCCGAAGTACGGCGCGCGGTCGAGATCTCAGGCGGACGTAGAAGGTTGTTTTTACTCGCGTCCGGCGCCGGAATCAGGAGCGCAACCGCTACCTGGTACGCTGTTTGATTACAGCAGGCGAGACTTCAGCGCGGAGGCGAGTTATGTCGAGTCGGTCGGAAGAGACTGAGCGCCACGGGGACTTCGTTAAAAGCCTGGTCGCTTTCACCCAGCAGCACCGGGCGGCCCACTGGACCGGCACTTTTGCCGAGTTCATCGAGCAGGTCCTGCTCCCGAACCCACGCGCCATCGTGCGCACCAGCCACCAGTACATCTGGGACATGATCCGCTGGCAGGGGCTCGAGGAGAGTGCCAACGGGCCCAACCGCTACAAACTCTTCTCCGACGACCTCTTCGGCATCGACGACGAGCTCGAGCGCCTGGCCGATTATTTCCGCGCTGCCAGTGCGGGTTCCGAGGTCGGCAGGCGCCTCCTGCTGCTGCTCGGTCCGCCCGCGGGCGGCAAATCGAGCATCGTTATCCTGTTGAAGCGCGGCCTCGAGGAGTACAGCCACACCGATGAAGGGGCGTTCTACGGGATTCACGGCTGTCCCGTCCACGAGTCGCCGCTACACCTCGTCCCGTACACGCTGCGCCCGAAGTTCCGCGAGACCTACGGGGTCGAGATCACCGGCGAGCTGTGCCCCCTTTGCCGCGCACGCCTCGAAGAAGGCCGCGCCAACCTGAACGCGAACGGCTCCGGCACCCCGCAGTCCGACGGCATCGCCGGCGATTTCATGAAAATGCCCGTCGAGCGCATTTTCATCTCCGAAGCCGGCCGCATGGGGATAGGCACTTACGCCCCGCACGATCCGACGACGGCCGATATCGCCGATCTCGTGGGCTCGGTCGACCTTTCCAAGGTCGCGCAGTATGGCGACGAAGGGGACCCGCGCGCGTGGTCGTGGTCGGGAGCGGTCTACGCGGCGAGCCGCGGCATGCTTGAAATGATCGAGATCCTGAAAGTGAAGCGTGAATTCCTCTATTTGCTGCTCACGCTCACCCAGGAGAAGAACGTCAAGGTCTCGCGCTTCCCGCTGATACACCTGGACGAGACCATCCTCGCGCACACCAACCTCGCGGAGTTCCGGAAATTCCTCCAGGAGAGCGAGAACGAGGCGCTGCTCGACCGGATGGTGATCATCCAGGTGCCTTACACGCTCAACTTCAAGGACGAGGCGCGGATCTACCAGAAGCTCATTACGAATGCGCCGGCGTTTGCCGAAGTGCACCTCGATCCGCACGTGCTGCACACTGCGGCGGTATTCGCGATCCTCACGCGGCTGCACGAAGGCGAGAACGAATCGGAAGCGCCGAAGAAGGTGCGCGTGCACGCCGGAGAAGACGCCGACGGCGTGAGCCGCGCCGAAGCCGAGCGCATCCGCGCCAAGCTCCCGGACGAGGCGCTCACCGGGATCAGCCCGCGCTTCGTCATCAACTCGCTGTCCAACGCGATCGTCCAGAGCTCGGCGAAAAGCCTGACCACGATGGACGTGCTGCTGGGGCTGAAAGACGCGATCGAATCCGACGCGCGTATCGATCCCAAGAAGAAGCGAAAGTGGGTCGACTTCCTGGTGATCGCGCGCAAGGATTTCTACAACAAGTGGGTGAAGGAGGACGTCCACAAGGCGCTGTTCGTTTCCTTCGAGCAGGAAGCCCAGGATCTCCTCGACAAGTACCTCGACGAGGTCGAGGCGACGCTCGACAGCCGCATGATCAAGGACCCCATGACGGGCGAAGAGCGCAAGCCCGACGAGCGTTTCCTGCGTTCGGTCGAAGAGAAAATCGACGTGTCGGACTCGGGTAAGCAGTCCTTCCGCCAGGAGATCGTGAGGAAGGCGATGGGCGCTTTCAAGCGCGGCGACAAGTTCACGCTGAACAGCCACGCGCTGCTGCACGA
>CAZULX010000312.1:0-8786 GCA_964621335.1 uncultured Streptomycetaceae bacterium | reverse complement strand
GGGCGGCTACCCGGCTACCGACGCGCAGTTCCTCGGCATGCTCGGCATGCACGGCACCTACGAAGCCAACATGGCGATGCAGCACTGCGACGTGCTGCTCGCGATCGGCGCGCGCTTCGACGATCGCGTCATCGGCAACCCCAAGCACTTCTTCGAAGAGCCGCGGACCATCATCCATATCGACATCGACCCGTCGTCGATCTCCAAGCGCGTCAAGGTCGACATCCCCATCGTCGGCAACGTGCGTGAAGTGCTCGAGGAGCTTCTGCGTGGTCTAGAAGCCTCGAAAGCACGTCCGGACGAAGAGGCGCTCAAGACGTGGTGGACGCAGATCGAGCTCTGGCGCGGCCGCGACTGCCTCAAGTACGACCACACGAGCGCCATCATCAAGCCGCAGTATGTGATCCAGAAGCTGTACGAAGTCACGGGCGGCAATGCGTACGTGACGTCCGACGTGGGGCAGCACCAGATGTGGGCCGCGCAGTTCTACAAGTTCGACGAGCCGCGCCGATGGATCAATTCGGGCGGCCTCGGCACGATGGGCTTCGGTCTGCCGGCAGCGGTCGGCGCGCAGCTCGCACATCCCGATTCGGCGGTCGCGTGCGTGACCGGTGAAGCGAGCATCCAGATGTGCATACAGGAGCTCTCCACGTGCAAGCAGTATCGCCTGCCGATCAAGGTGGTGAACCTGAACAACAAGTACATGGGCATGGTCCGGCAGTGGCAGGAGTTCTTCCACGGCAACCGCTACGCCGAGTCGTACATGGACGCGCTGCCCGATTTCGTGAAGCTCGCCGAATCGTACGGACACGTCGGCATGCGCATCGACAAGCCCGAAGACGTCGAGCCGGCGCTGATCGAGGCCTTCTCGCGCAAGAAGGACCTGGTTTTCATGGATTTCACGACGGACCAGACCGAGAACGTGTTTCCCATGGTGCCCGGCGGCAAAGGCCTGTCGGAGATGATTCTCGTATAAGCCACAAGAAGAAATCATGCGGCACATCGTTTCAATACTGCTCGAAAACGAGGCAGGCGCACTCTCGCGCGTGTCGGGGCTTTTCAGCGCCCGCGGCTACAACATCGAGTCCCTTACGGTAGCACCCACCGAGGATGCGACTCTGTCGCGCATGACCATCGTCACGTCGGGCTCGGATGAAGTGATAGAGCAGATCACCAAGCAACTGAACAAGCTCGTGGATGTGGTGAAAGTCGTCGATCTGTCCGAGGGCGAGCACATCGAGCGCGAGTTGATGCTGGTGAAGGTGCGCGCGATCGGCAAGGACCGCGAAGAGATGAAGCGCATGGCCGACATCTTCAGGGGCCGCATCATCGACGTGACCGACAAGGACTACACCATCGAGCTGACGGGCACCGGCTCCAAGCTCGATGCTTTTCTCAAGGCGATCGATCGGGCCGCCATCCTGGAAACGGTGCGCACCGGCGCTTCGGGCATAGGCCGCGGGGACCGCGTTTTAAGGGCGTAGCGAAGGCGCATCGCCGGGGACGGCGGCAGGCGTCGCGAATCCGGTTTCAGCCTCACGCCTCGACATTTCACGATTCACATTTCATTGCAGAGACCACACATGAAAATCTACTACGACAAGGACGCCGACCTTTCGCTCATCAAGCGCAAGCACGTCGCGATCATCGGTTACGGCTCCCAGGGGCATGCGCACGCGGGGAATCTCAAGGACTCCGGCGCGAAGGTCACCGTGGGTCTGAGAAAAGGCGGCGCCTCGTGGAACAAGGCGAAGAAAGCGGGCATAACGGTCAAGGAAGTCGCAGACGCGGTGAGCGGGGCGGATCTCGTCATGATCCTGCTTCCGGACGAGCATCACCAGCAGGTGTACCAGGACGAGATCGAGCCCAACATCAAGAAAGGCGCGACGCTCGCTTTTGCGCACGGCTTCAACATCCATTTCAAGCAGATCGAGCCGCGCGCGGACCTCGACGTCATCATGATCGCACCCAAAGGCCCGGGACATCTGGTGCGCTCGACCTACACGCAGGGCGGCGGCGTGCCTTCGCTCATCGCGATTCACCAGAATGCATCGGGCAAGGCGCGCGACCTCGCGCTTTCGTATGCCGCCGCGATCGGCGCCGCACGCGCCGGCGTCATCGAGACCACTTTCCGCGAGGAATGCGAGACCGATCTCTTCGGCGAGCAGGTCGTGCTCTGCGGCGGTCTCACCGCGCTCATCCAGGCGGGCTTCGATACGCTCGTCGAGGCGGGCTACGCGCCGGAAATGGCTTATTTCGAATGCCTGCACGAAGTGAAGCTCATCGTCGACCTGATCTACGAAGGCGGCATCGCAAACATGCGCTACTCGGTGTCGAACACGGCGGAGTACGGTGACTTCACCCGCGGCCCGCGCATCGTGAACGACGAGACCAAGGCAGAAATGAAGCGCATCCTGAAGGAGATCCAGACAGGCCAGTTCGCGCGCGAATTCATTCTCGAGAACAGGGCGGGAGCGCCGACGCTGAAAGCGATGCGCCGCATCGGCGCCGAGGAGCAAGTCGAGAAGGTCGGGGCCAAGCTTCGCGACATGATGCCGTGGATCAGGAAAAACCGCCTCGTCGACCAAACCAAGAACTAGCCGTAGGATGGAAGGTAACGGAGGGAAACCTTCGGTTTCTCTCTGTTCGTCCACCGGCGAGCCGAGCGTAGCGAGGGAAACCAAGGTTTCCCTCCGTAACCTCCTTTCCTTAGGGGTCGTCGAGATCCATGAGCTATCCGCATCCGATCGTCGCGCGTAGAGGCTGGCTCTTCCTCTCCTGAAGCATGGAGCCCAGAGAGAGCAAGCTGTTCGTGAAATCGCGGTTCGCGCGTCGCGGGATTTACTGGCTGCCGAACCTTTTCACGATCATGGCTTTGTGCGCCGGCTTCTATGCGATCGTGCAGGCGATGGGCGGACGCTATTCGCAGGCCGCGATGGCGATCTTCGCCGCTCTCGTCCTCGACGGCATGGACGGGCGCATCGCGAGGCTCACCCGCACGCAGAGCGCGTTCGGCGCGGAGCTCGACAGCCTTTCCGACATGGTCTCGTTCGGCGTCGCGCCTGCGCTCGTGGTGTATCACTGGGCGCTGCAGGAGTTTGCATTTTCCAAGAGCGTGCAGATGCTCGGCCCGTGGCTGTCGACGAAGCTCGGCTGGATCGCCGCCTTCATCTATTGCGCCTGCGCGGCGCTGCGTCTCGCGCGCTTCAATACGAACATCGACGTCGTGGACAAGCGCTTTTTTCAGGGCCTGCCGAGCCCGGCGGCCGCGTGCCTGGTCGCAGGTCTGGTCTGGGCGATGGAGCAGTACGAGGTCCGCGGACCCGACATACGCTGGCTCGCGTGGGCCGTGACGATGTTCGCCGGGCTCTCGATGGTGAGCAACTTCAAGTTCTACAGCGGCAAGGACATCAATCTGCGCAAGAGCGTCTCTTTTCCTGTGGTGGTGGGCATCACCCTCGGCCTCGTGTTCCTGATCGCTTTTGCGAGCACGCTGCCCGAGATACTTTTCCTGCTTTTCAGCGGCTATGCCCTGTCCGGCTACGTGCTATGGGTCATCGGCGCTTTCAGCCGCAAGGCCCCGGGCGCGCCGCCGCCCCACGCCTAAAGCCCGGGCGGCGCTTGCGCCGCGCGCGTCAAATCCTTTATAGTCGGGTCATCATGAGTTTCCCGCTCCAGGCCATCGCACTTCCGGTACTCGCCAGCGCCCTGCTGGCCGGCCTGCTGCTGCGCGTTCGCGCGCGCTAAACTCCTACCCCACATTTCGTAGTTACGCCCGGCGCGGGTTTCCGCCCCGGAAGTGAGCCTATTCGAGGCCGTGCGTGTCAACGCGCGCGGCCGCATCTGGAGGCCGTCATGGCTAAAGAGCACTTGATCATATTCGACACGACGATGCGCGACGGCGAGCAGAGCCCCGGCGCCTCGATGACCCGCGACGAGAAAATACGCATCGGCCGCCAGCTCGAGCGCATGAAGGTCGACGTCATCGAAGCGGGTTTTCCGGCCGCGAGCGACGGCGACTTCGCGGCGGTCCAGGCCGTCGCCCGTGCCGTGAAGGAGAGCGTGGTGTGCGGCCTCGCGCGTGCGAACGAGAACGACATCAGGCGTTGCGGCGAGGCGGTGCGGGTCGCGACCCAGCCGCGCGTGCACACGTTCATCGCAACCTCGCCGATACACATGGAGAAGAAGCTCCGCATGGAACCTTCGCAGGTCATCGACCAGGCGGTGCGCGCGATCAAATGGGCGCGCGAGTACACCGACAACGTCGAGTTCTCCCCCGAGGACGCGGGGCGCTCCGACATCGATTTTCTCTGCCGCATCCTGGAGCAGGTGATCAAGGCCGGCGCGACGACGGTCAACATCCCGGATACGGTCGGCTACACGCTTCCCGAGACTTTCGGCGGCCTGATACGCACGCTGCGCGAGCGCGTCCCCAACGCGGACAAGGTCGTGTGGTCGGTGCACTGCCACAACGATCTGGGGCTTGCCGTAGCCAATTCGCTTTCTGCGGTCCTCAACGGCGCGCGCCAGGTCGAGTGCACGATCAACGGGCTCGGCGAGCGCGCGGGCAACGCTGCGCTCGAGGAAATCGTGATGGCGGTGCGCACGCGCCAGGACATGTTCCCGTGCGCGACGCGCATAGACGCGACGCAGATCGTGCCCGCAAGCCGGCTGGTCGCCGGTATCACCGGGTTTCCCGTGCAGCCGAACAAGGCGATCGTAGGGGCCAACGCATTCGCGCACGAAGCCGGGATACACCAGGACGGCGTGCTGAAAAGCCGCGACACTTACGAGATCATGCGGGCGCAGGACGTGGGCTGGAACGCGAACAAGCTCGTGCTCGGGAAGCACAGCGGGCGCAACGCGTTCAAGAGTCGGCTTACGGAGCTTGGCATCGTGATCGATTCCGAAGAGGCGCTGAACAGCGCGTTCAAGCGCTTCAAGGACCTTGCCGACAAGAAACACGAGATATTCGACGAAGACCTCCAGGCCCTCATTTCCGAGGGCGCCTCGGACGACGTCGCAGCCGAGCACTACCGCCTGGTCTCACTCACCGCGCATTCGGAGACGGGAGAGCTTCCTTTCGCGCGTATCGTCATGTCGGACGACGGGCGCGAAGTGCGCACCGAGTCGCAGGGCAGCGGTCCGGTCGACGCTTCGTTCAAGGCGATCGAAGCCGTGGTGAAAAGCGGCGCGGAGCTCCAGCTCTATTCGGTAAACAGCATCACGACGGGCACCGACGCGCAGGGGGAAGTCACGGTGCGGCTCTCGAAAGGCGGACGCATCGTGAACGGGCAGGGCGCCGACACCGATATCGTCGTCGCTTCTGCCAAAGCCTACATCGACGCGCTCAACAAGCTCCTCTCCAAGCTCGAGCGCGTGAACCCGCAGGTTTAGCCTCGCTCGCGAGTCTGACGAGACCTCATGCCTCAACGGCGGCGGGTGCGGACGTAGGCGATTGCCGCGATGAAAAAGGTCGCGGCGAGAGCGATCTCGATGAAGGCGAGCGTCGACACCGGCCGCGCCTCTGAGTACGCGCGCACGACGCCTTCTGCGGCATACGCGAGCACGAGCATCATCGACCAGCGATAGGTGTAGACCTCACCGCGGGCGACTCCTCTCAGCGGCAGCAGGAGCGGCAGCACCTTGAGCGCGAGCCAGGAGCCGCCGGGGCGCAACGGTGCGAGCGCGAGCTCCCATGCGAGGCCGAGCGCGATCAGCGCGACGAGACTCGCGAGCGCCGCGCGGCGCAGCGCGGCGGCGCTCAAGACATGAGCTTGAGCGCGGTGTGGGCGAGACGGCGGCCGTGCGCCATGCAGAGCTTCTTCTCGTGCTCGGTGAGCGGCGCATCGCTCGCGAGGCCCGCCGTGTGGCTCGCGCCGTACGGAGTGCCTCCGCCCGTAGTGAGCGCGAGCTCGGGCTCGGTGTACGGAATGCCCACGATCAGCATCCCGTGATGCAGCAGCGGAAGCATCATGGAAAGGAGCGTCGTCTCCTGGCCGCCGTGCGGCGTGGAAGTCGAAGTGAACACGGCCGCAGGTTTGCCCGCCAGCGCGCCTTTGAGCCACAGCTCGGAAGTCGAGTCCAGAAAGGCCTTCAACGGCGCAGCCATGTTGCCGAAGCGCGTGGGCGAGCCCATCGCAAGACCGCAGCATTCGGTCAGATCACTCAGATCGACGTAAGGCGATCCCGCTTCGGGAATCGCGGGGGCGGCGGGGTGCGTCACTGCCGAGACGCGCGGCACGGTGCGTAAGCGTGCCGTAACGCCGGGTATCTGCTCGACGCCGCGCGCGTAGAGCTGCGCCATCTGCCGCACCGCGCCGTGATGGCTGTAGTACAGGACCAGGACTTCGCACGCCATGTTCGCTCCCAAGCGCAGGTATTATACGAATGCAGCGTTCGACCGCATCCGATGACGAGGGCCAATTGACAGGAAACAAGCCGCGGTGGATCGAGCTCGGGCGCAGTGTGGCGCGGCGCTTCTACGACGATCGCTGCATGCAGATCGCGTCCAGCCTCACATTCACTTCGCTGTTGGCGATCGTCCCGACCGTGACGGTCGCGCTCACCATTATCACGGCATTCCCGGTGTTCGGCGAAATGACGACCGCGCTGCAGACCTTCATCCTAGACAACATGATGCCGTCGTCGGCCGATGTTATCGCGAACTATACCCAGCAGTTCACGCGCAACGCGGCGCGGCTTACCGCGGTCGGCATCGCTTTCCTCTTCGTGACTTCGATCATGGTGCTGCTCACGATAGAGCGCGCATTCAACGACATCTGGCGGGTGAGACGACCGCGGCCTATCGTGCAGCGGGTATTCGTGTACTGGACGCTGATTACGGTAGGCCCGGTCTTGATAGGCGCGAGTCTTTCGCTTACTTCCTGGCTCGTCGGTCAGGCCGTGGGTTACGTGCGCGGTCTGCCCGGCGCGGGCGTCGCGCTCCTCACGATAGTGCCGGTGCTGCTCACCTCGCTCGCGCTCGCGATCCTCTACATCGCGATGCCCAATCGCCGCATACGCGTGCAGGATGCCCTCATCGGCGGGCTCCTCGGCGGAATAGCATTCGAGGTGATGAAGCGGGGGTTTGCGCTCTACGTCGCGCAGTTCCCCACGTATACATTGGTCTACGGCGCTTTCGCGACCGTGCCCATCTTCCTCCTGTGGGTCTACGTATCCTGGCTGG
The DNA here is from genome assembly GCA_964621335.1 of uncultured Streptomycetaceae bacterium. Taxonomy (GTDB): domain Bacteria; phylum Pseudomonadota; class Gammaproteobacteria; order Burkholderiales; family SG8-41; genus JAQGMV01. Next base: position 1,597 of record CAZULX010000312.1, on the reverse strand, counting down.
TGGTCATTTTCGGCGCCGTCGTCGTTGCCGCGCTGCCGGATTGGCGCGATGGCGCGGGGCAGGCGCGCCCGGTCCCCGGAAGCGATTTCTTCGATGCGTTGCAGATCCTCAACATTCTGTGGCGGGCGCACCGCACGGGCGCGGTCGTCACATTGCCGGAAGTCCTCGCGACTGCCACGGTGCGCATCGAGCAGGTCGAAAACATCCTCGACAGCATGGTGGGAGCGGGCTGGGTCAGCCGGACGGTCTCGTCGGGGTGGGTCCTGCATCGCGACCCCACGGCGATCACCGTAGAAGACGTCTATCGGCTTTTCGTGTTTCGCGGCGAAGCGCACCGGCCCGCACGCGGTGCGAGTCCGGAGCTCGAAGGGCAGATCCACGAGATCGGCGCCCGGGTTGGCGAAAACATGCGCATCACCCTCGACGCGCTGTTCCGTGCTGCGGACGACAGCGAGGTGTTGCCGCAGTCGGATGCTGAAACTGCGAAGCCCGCGACCGTCTGATGCGAGGGTTTCAGACGGGCCGCTCGGGCGGATCGCTCCAGAGGGCCGCGCCTTTGTCGCAGCTGATGATGTGCTCGTCCGCGATGAAGCCGTACAGTTCGGCGTCCTCCATGCAGTGGGCAAGAAATGAAAACTCCCGCGACTCCGAGAGCACCGCGCCCGCGGCGCCGATCTGGCGCCACTTCCACTTCACGGCGCGTGTCTGCAGGAATTCCCATTGGCCCATTGCTCGAGCTTCCTTAGTTGGCCTTGCTGCGTTTGCCGGACTTATCGCGACCGCGCCGCTGCGCGCGCTTGGCGGGTGCCTGCCCGCCGCCGGCGGGTGCCTTCGGATGACGGGATGAGCCGCGACCGGGCGCCGCTTTGGGCTGGGGCGTTGCGGCGACTCCAACCGCAACTTTTTGATAGCCTGACCCCATCGCGTTCGCGACGCACTCCATACGGGTCTTGAAAGTCGCGGCGCTGGTTCGGGTCTGGCGCGAAATCACGTTCGAACAGAGCCAGTACCACTCGCCGGCCGGACTCTGTATGAACTGCCAGCTTTCCATGCATCACTCCTATGGTTGCGTTAACGGATAGCAGCGAGCGTGCCCGGGACAAAAGCCACGTCGGAATATAGACTTACCTCACGGCTATCGACGCGCGGAACCACGCCGCCGGAGTCGTTGCCCGGCTTTGCGCGCGCTTCCAGCGAGTGTTACATCGCGGCGGGCGCAGCCTTGCGCCCTTCCTGCGCGACATCGACCGCGCGCGCCTGGTACGTCCAGTGCCCGGTCCACGCCTGCAGCACGCTGTTCGGGTAGGGTGCCCGCCCGAGGCTGCCGTTGTAACGCCCGAGCGCGCGGAAGAGATCGCCGTTCTCGATGTCGAGATAGTGGCGCAGGATCACGCAGCCGTAGCGCAGGTTGGTGCGCAGGTGAAAGAGATTGTGCCCGCCGCTGCCCCCGATCAGCTTTACCCAGAACGGCATCACCTGCATGTAGCCGCGCGCGCCGGCGCTCGAGACCGCGTACTTGCGGAAAGCGCTTTCGACCTGGATCAGCGAGAGCACGAGTTGCGGGTCCAGCCCGGCGCGCTTGGCCTCGTAGTGCACC
>CAZULX010000311.1:0-4129 GCA_964621335.1 uncultured Streptomycetaceae bacterium | reverse complement strand
CGGCAAGTTCGGGACCGCGGTCGTGCGGCCCGAAGAGCTTTTCGACGAGGCCGCGCCATGACGCGGGAGGCCTGAGGTGTACTACGTCGTCACCGGCGCCGCCGGATTCATCGGCTCGAACCTCGTGCGCGCCCTCAACGATCGCGGCGTGACCGACATCATCGCGGTGGACGATCTCAGTGACGGGGACAAGTTCGTCAATCTGGCGGACTGCGAGATCGCGGATTACATCGACAAGGACGCGCTCCTCGCGCTGCTCGCCGACGGGCGTCTCGACGGCGCGGTGGAGGCGATGCTGCACCAGGGCGCCTGCTCGGATACCACCGAGCGCGACGGCCGCTACATGATGCGCAACAACTACGAATACTCCAAGGCGCTGCTCGAGTTCTGCACCGACGAGAGCGTGCCCTGCATCTATGCTTCTTCGGCCGCGGTGTACGGGGCGCGCACCGGTTTTCGCGAAAACCCGGAGTCCGAGGCGCCGCTCAACGTCTACGGTTATTCGAAGCTCCTCTTCGACCAGTGGGTGCGGCGGCACATCGGCGAGCACACCGCCCAGGTCGTGGGCCTGCGCTATTTCAACGTCTACGGCCCCCGCGAGCAGCACAAAGGGCGCATGGCTTCAGTCGCGTGGCACTTCTTCAATCAGTATCGCAGCGCGGGACACGTGAGGCTCTTCGAAGGCAGCGGCGGCTACGGCGATGGCGAGCAGCGCCGCGATTTCATCTCGGTGGAAGACGTGGTGCGGGCGAACCTGCACTTCCTCGACCACCCCGAAGTCTCGGGGATCTACAACGTCGGCACGGGCGCGGCACAGAGCTTCAACGACGTCGCGGTCGCGGTGGTGAACGCATGCCGCGCGGCGCACCGCGAGGCTGCGCTCACGCTCGGCGACATGCGCTCGCAGGGCATCATCCGCTATATTCCTTTTCCCGAAGACCTCGAGGGCCGCTACCAGAGCTACACCCAGGCCGACGTCTCGGCGTTGAGGGCATCCGGTTACACGAGCGTTTTCCTGACGGTGGAGCAAGGCGTGCGACATTACTGCGAAGGGCTGCTGCAAGCGAAATGACCGATCACCTCGAAGATTTCATCGGCGATACCCCGCTCGTGCAGTTGAAGCGCCTGCCGGGAAAGACGAGCAACGTGCTCCTGGCGAAGCTCGAAGGCAACAATCCCGCCGGCTCGGTCAAGGACCGTCCGGCGCTCTCGATGATCAGGCGCGCGCAGGAGCGCGGCGATATCAAGCCGGGCGACACGCTGATCGAGCCCACCAGCGGCAATACCGGAATCGCCCTCGCGATGTGCGCGGCGATCATGGGCTACCGGATGATTCTGGTGATGCCCGAGCACCTTTCGCTCGAGCGGCGCCAGACGATGGGCGCGTTCGGCGCCGAATTCGTGCTGACGCCCAGGGAAGGCGGCATGGAAATGGCGCGCGACGTCGCCGAGAAAATGCGCAACGAAGGCCGCGGCGTCATCCTCGACCAGTTCGCCAATCCCGACAATCCGCTCGCCCATTACGAGAGCACCGGTCCGGAGATCTGGCGTCAGACTGAAGGTCGCGTGACGCACTTCGTGAGCAGCATGGGAACCACGGGCACCATCATGGGGGTCTCGCAGTACCTGAAGGAGCAAAGCCCCAAGGTACAGGTGGTGGGCTGCCAGCCGAGCGAAGGCTCGCAAATTCCCGGCATACGCAAATGGCCGACCGCGTATCTCCCGAAAATCTGCGACTGGAAGCGCGTCGACCAGGTGATCGAAGTCTCGCAGTTCGACGCCGAGGAAGCGACACGCGGGCTCGCGCGCGAGGAAGGCATATTCGCCGGCGTCTCCTCGGGGGGCGCGCTATGGGCCGCGCTCCAGGTCTCCGCGGTGGTCGAGAACGCCGTCATCGTCTTCATCGTCTGCGACCGCGGCGACCGTTATCTTTCCACGGGCGTATTCCCTGCGTGACCTGCGCGCACGCCATGTCGCGCGTGCGGCGTGGGCCGGCGCAGTGTTCGCGTGCGCCGCGGCTTATGCCGCGCAGGGCCGCGAGCTCGAGCTCACGATAGGCGACCTCCAGGCCCCCGGATTTTCCGCGCAGTCGCTGCGGGCGAAACTCTCCGGCGCGACGCTGCAGGCGCTCCAGCTCGACATCGGCAAGCTGACCGTCGCCGGGCTTACTTTCAATAAAGCCCGGCTCTCCTGCGCCGCGACCGAGCTCACGTCGGAGCGCATCGCATGCCCTCGCGGCGTGCTCGAGATCGGCGAGAAGCTTCCGGTCTCGTTCTCGTATCTCACCACGCGTCGCGAGCTCACCGTCGAATCGAAATCCGCTGCCGACGAAACGTGGCGCTTCAGCGGACGGTTCGACGCAAAACCGGCGGTGCTCGAGCTGAAGGTGGAGCAAGCGCGCATCGACCGGCTCGCCCCGTGGCTGCCCCCCGGTGTGCCGAAGCTGAGCGCCGGGCGTGCCAGCGGCACGCTGACGATGCGCGGCGACGCGATGAAGGCGCAGGTCGCGGTCGAGGGGCTGGCTTTTGCCGACGCCGCCGGACTGCACGCAGGTGAGAAGGTCGGCGCTGCGCTCGAAGCGGACGCTGTCGGCGCGGCGGGCGAATGGCGGTGGAATGCGCGTCTTACCTGGCGCACCGGCGAAGTCTTCTGGCAGCCGGTGTTCATGGCGGCCAAAGGGCAGCGGATCGAGCTCGAGGGGACGACCGCGGGCGGGCTCACGCGAGTGCGCAAAGGGCGGCTCGAGCTGCCGGGCATGGGCGCGATTGCCTTCAGCGGCGAGTGGAAGCATGCGCAAGGCGAGCTCGGCGCGTTCGAGGCGAGCGCCGCGCGGGTGCGGGTCGCAGCGCTCTACGAGGACATCCTGAAGCCGCTCGCGGCGGGCACTGCGGTCGCGGACATGCGGGCTGAAGGCGAGGCGAGCTTCAGCCTGAAAGGCGCAGGGAAGGCGCTCGCCGCCATGGACCTCGTGCTGCACGACGTGTCGTTCGAGGACCGGCAACGGCGCTTCGCGCTCTTCGGCCTGAGCGGGCGCGTGCCGTGGCGCAGTGACGCCGCGGGCACCGGCGAGCTCGATCTGAAGGGCGCCGAGTTCCTGAAAATACCGGTCGGCCGGGTGCGCGTCCCGTTGCGCATCCGCAGCAATCGCGTGGACGCCGACAGCGTGCGCGTGCCGGTTTTCGACGGCGCGGTGCATCTGCGCGATTTCGCGCTGGGCATGGCGAAGGACGGATGGCGCTGGCGCTTCGGCGGGGAGGTGGAGGCGATATCGATGGTGCAGTTGAGCGGCGCGTTCGGTCTGCCGCCCATGCACGGCTCGCTTTCCGGAAAGATACCCGAGCTGCGTTACCGCCGTGGCGGTATCGACATGGACGGCGCGCTGGACATCCGGGTCTTCGACGGCATCGTGAGCGCGAGCAAGGTGCGGCTCCTCGATCCCTTCGGACGCGCGCCGCGGCTGCACGCCGATATCGACGTGAAGAATCTCGACCTCGAGCTCCTCACACGCACGGTCGATTTCGGCACCATCACCGGCCGCATCGACGCGCGCATCGCGAATCTCGAGCTCGTGGGCTGGCAGCCGGTGCGCTTCGACGCGCGCATCGCGAGCAGCGCGGGCGCCTACCCGCGCAAGATCAGCCAACGCGCGGTCCAGAACATCTCCGCCCTCGGCGGCGCCGGCGCGGCCGCGGCGATCCAGAGAAGCCTGCTGCGCTTTTTCGACCAGTTCGGTTACGAAAAGCTCGGCCTTTCGTGCAAGCTCGAGAACGGTGTTTGCGAGATGGGCGGAATCGAACGTGCACCGCAAGGCTACGTGATCGTTAAAGGGGGTGGAATCCCGGCGATTTCGGTGATCGGCTACAATCGCTCGGTCGACTGGCGCGAGCTCGTCGAGCGCCTGAAACGCATCACGCAGGACAACGTCAAGCCGATCGTGAAGTAGGAGAGCGGGAGCATGCACCGCAGCGCATTTTCGATCTTCGCCGCATTGCTGGGCGCGCTCGCGCTCGGCGCGTGCGTCACGATCAACATCTATTTCCCCGCGGCCGCCGCCGTGCGCGCCGCCGATCGATTCATAGACGAAGTCTGGCAATTGTCGCCGGACAGCGCGAAACCTAAAGCGGCCGCG
>CAZULX010000310.1:0-5214 GCA_964621335.1 uncultured Streptomycetaceae bacterium | reverse complement strand
ATGAGATCGGTCGGCCCGCCGGGCGCGAAAGGCACGATGATGCGAACCGGACGCGCGGGCCAGGCGGACGCGTCGTTCTGCATCCCGGCCGCAGCATGGCCGGGCAGCGCCGACGCGGCGAGCGCCAGCGCCAGCACGGCGCGCACGAGAGCGCGACGGCGCATCACTGCGCCTTGATGTTCGCGGCTTTTACCACCTTCGCCCATTTGTCGGTCTCGGAGCGTATGAACTTCGCGAACTCCGGCGGCGCCATGGTCAGCGTTTCGGCACCCTGGCTCTCGAACGTCTTCTGGATCTCGGGTTTCGCGAGCACCACAGCGATCTCCTTGTTGAGCCGCTGGATGATGGCGGGCGACGTTCCGGCCGGCGCGAGCACGCCCCACCAGTTGTTGGCTGCGTAACCGGGAACGCCCGCTTCGATCACGGTCGGCACGTCGGCGAGCGCGGGCACGCGTTTGGCGCCGCCCGTCGCGAGCGCGCGCAGGCGCCCGGATCGGATGTGCGGGATCACCTGGATCAGCGAGCCGATGCAGATCTGCGTATTGCCCGCCATCACGTCCGCCATCGCCGGGCCGCCGCCCTTGAAAGGCACGTGCACGATGTCGACGCCGGTCATCACCTTGAACATCTCGCTCGAGAGGTGCTGAAAGCTGCCGATGCCGGCTGTCGCGTAGTTGATCTTGCCGGGCTGCGACTTGGCAAGCGCGACCAGGTCCTTCACCGTCTTCACCGGCAGCTTGGGATTGACCGTGAGCGCGTTCGGTCCGGTCCCCAGAATCGCAACCGGCGCGAACGACTTCACCGGATCGAACTGGAGCAGCGATTTATAGATCGACGGGTTGTAGGCGAAAGCGACCGAGATGATGAGCAGCGTGTGCCCATCGGGCCGCGCCTGCGCCGCCATGCCGGTGCCGATCATGCCGCCCGCGCCGCCGCGGTTGTCGATGACGATCTGCTGCCCGAGCCTGCCGGTCAGCTCGTGGCCGATCAGGCGACCCACGATGTCGTTGCTGCCGCCCGGGGGGAAAGGAACGATCAGCCGGATCGGCTTGTCAGGATATTGTTGCGCGAGCGCGGGCGCGGCGCCGCCGAGGGCGGCAGCGGCGAGTAGAACTGTCGAAGCGTGTTTCATGGTTTCCTTTGCGTAAAATCGACTGCTTTGCGAATCCACGCGATTGTAACCGCATAACTTTCGAATTCAGGAGCACGAGCATGAAAGCCCAAGACTCGCGCGCGGCGTGGAGCGCCGAAGAGCTGCGCGCGGACCCGAGCTGGATTTTCGTTCTGGACGAACGCGCGCAGAACGATCTTCTGCAGGCGGTGAGCGAGGCGCGCGACGCAGCGAAGACCTTGTTCGACTACCGGCTCGACGACTTCCACCTGGGCTCCGCGGAACCGGTCATCGCGGCGGCTTTCAGGGAGGTGAAGCGCGGACGCGGGATGGCGCTGGTGCGCGGGCTGCCGCGCGCGGGACTCGACGAGTCCGGATTCCAGCTCCTCACCTGGGCGATAGGGCTGCACGCGGGCGTTGCGCGCCCGCAGGGAAAATCGAGCCAGTACATCTCGGGCGTGCGTGACGAAGGCACGCAATACCGCAGCGCGGGCGGCCGCGGCTATTCGTCGAACGCCGAGCTCGATTTCCACACAGATTCCGCGGACGTGGTGGCGCTCGCGTGCTACAACAAGGCGGTCTCGGGCGGCATGAGCATCGTGACGAGCTCGATCGCCGCCTACGCGCGCATGGCCGAAGAGCACCCCGACCTGCTCGAGTTCCTCCACCGGCCTATCCATTTCAGCCGCCAGCAGGAACAGGCGCCCGGCGAGGGCGCTTCATACCCGAATCCCGTGTTCGACGGGGCCGAAGGCCTCCTCTTCAGCAAGTGGAACCGCAATCGCATGGAGTCGGCGCAGAAAATCGAAGGCGTGCCGCGGATCCCGGAGCGCCATCGCGAGGCGCTGGAGCGCTTCGATCTACTCGTGCGGCGGCCCGATCTCGCCTACACGATGTACCTCGAGCCCGGGGACATGCAGCTCGTGAACAGCCACGTCACGGTGCATTCCCGGACCGATTTCGTCGATCACGAAGCGCCGTCGCAGAAGCGGCTGCTGTGGCGCCTGTGGCTTGCCACGCCCGACGGCGAGCGGCTGCCCGAAAGCTGGCGCCCCGCCTACGGCGCGATCGAGCCCGGCACCGTGCGCGGAGGCATACGCGGACAGCAGTACGACGAGCGCTGCAAGGCCTTCGAAGCGCGGCAGGCGGCGGACGTAGGGATGCAGCTCTAAAGTTACAACGGGTACTCGGGTTCGGCTTTCGGATCGATTTCGAACGCGTTCAGCAGGAAAGCCCACATCACGAAATAACCGACCGACGTGGCGATCTGCACCGTCGCGGCGACTCCGAAATGCTCGACCGTCGCGCGATAGGTCTCATCGCTCACGTGGTGGTTGCCGCTCAGGAGCTGGCCGCAGAAATCGAGGAGCAGCATCTGCTCCCTGCTGAGTTCCGAAGGCGGCTCGCGCCTGGCGATCGCCTCGATCAGCGCCTGCGGCACGCCGGCTTGCTGCGCGTGCCCGGCGAAAGCCGCCCATTCGTAATCGCAGTCGTACGCGCGCGCCGCGACGAGCCACACCAGCGTCTTCACCGCCGGCGGCAGCACGGTCTCGTACAGCAGAAAACTGCCGACGTGCGCGACGCGCGCCGCGACGTCGGGCGTATTGAGCAGCACCTGGTAAGGCTCGGAGATGCGCCCGCGCGTCATGATGATGCGGTCGAGAAAGTGCTGGTGCTCGGGCGCGAGCTCGCCGTGCTTCGAGTAGCGCGGGATCGGACGGGCGGCGCGACGGCTTTTACCGATGGGCTCCGACCCGGATTGCGTGCGTAAATCGGGGTCAGCGCCGGGTTTCGGGTCGTAACGCAGCGGCTCGAAAGATTTCCGCATGCCTTTCTGCTCCGCCGACATCTCGATCTCGAAAGCGTTGAGCGGGAACGCGATCATCGCGAAATAGCCGAGGGTGCACACGAGCTCGACCGTGCCCTGCGCGCCGAAATGCTGGAGCGCCGCGTCGTAAGTCGCGTCGCTCACCCGATGGTTACCCGTGAGCAGCTGCGTGCAGAATTCGAGCACCAGGGTGTCTTCCGCCGTGAGGCCCGGCGGGGGCTTGCGCTCGCGCAGCGCATCGGCCGCTTCCTGCGGCAAGCCCGCTTCCAGCGCCCAGCCCACCCACGCGCTCCACTCGTACGGCCCGTCGAGCGCGCGCGAGAGGATGAGCGCGATGAAAGTGCGCACGCGCACCGAAAGAATGGATTCGTCCGCCTGGCCGCGCGCATGGAAGTAATGCCCGAGGTGCGCGAAGCGCGCCGCGAGGTCGGGGCTGCTGTTGAGCAGCGTGATGAAAGGACCCGTGATGGATCTGCGGCGTATGAAGGCGACGGCGTCGTGGAAGCGGCGCTCGTCCACGGGCAGTTGCTCGCGTTTCACGATCGGTAATCTGTTGGCCACGCGTCGTCTCTCTTATCTGTTGTATGCACGGTCCGCTCTTTGATTATACTTTCGGCGTTCCACCCGAGAGAGCGACCTCCATCCCCATGAGCACCACCGAGCACGTCGAAGTCCGTTTCATCGCCGGCAGCGTGACCCCCATCGGCACCGACCGCAATCCGATGCCGCAGCCGGAGCCGCTGCTGCCGGCGTACGTGAAACGCATCGCGCGCTCGATCGAGATCTCGGACTACACGACCGAAGGCGTCGACGAAGCGATCGCGGAGCGCTACTGGCCGTGCGTCGGAACGCTCGCGGAGCAGGGCGCGAACAGCATCACGCTCAACGGCTTTCCGATCGCCTCGCAGCTCGGCCGGCCGCGGGTGCTCGAGCTGCTCGAAGAGACCACGCGCCGGACCGGGGTCACCGCGGACGCGCAGGCCGAAGCGTCGATCGCGGCGCTGCGCCGGTTCGGCGCGAGGCGCATCGCAGTCGCAAGCCGCTGGTCGGCGCAGCTCAACGACGCGCTCATCGCGTACCTGAGAGAGGCGGATTTCGAAGTGCTCGCTATCACCAGCGTCGGACAGTGGGCGAAGCAGGCGTTCTCGATGAGCATCGAAGAAGGGGTGAAGCTCGCGTTCCAGTTGAGCCGTGAAGCGATGCGCAAAGCGCCGAAAGCGGAAGCGCTGCTGGTTCCCGGCGGCGCGTGGCGCAGCCTCGCCGCTGTCCCCATACTCGAGGAGGACTACGGCATCCCGGTCGTCACCAACCCGATCGCGCAAGTGTGGCGCCTGATCGATGCCGGCGTCGCGCCGCCGGTCGAAGGCTGGGGACGGCTGCTCGCATCGCAGCCTGGAGCGCGCGCATGAGGACGATCAGGATCGTTCCGGCCGGACCGGCCCCGAAATACTCGTGCCTGAAGTGCCCGGGTTACTGCTGCAGCTACGGCGAGATCGAAATCACCATACGCGACATCCACCGCCTCGGGCGCCATTTCGGCGTCGACTTCGATACCGCCGCGCTGCGCTACACCAAGTTCGACAAGAAGCGCGGCATCTGGATGCTGCGGCATCGCAAGGACCATATCTTCGAATCGACCTGCGTGCTGTTCGATCAGGAAAAGCGGCGCTGCACGGTGTACGAGTCGCGTCCGGGCGTGTGCCGCAAGTATCCGGACTCGACGCGCTGCGGCTATTACGACTTCCTCGCGTTCGAGCGCGAGCAGCAGGGCGACCCGGATTACATCGCGCTCACGTAGGAGCGCGGTGCGTCATCGACGCCCGAGCGCGCCGCTTCCTGCGGATCATTTCGTCACGTCCTCGGTCGGGTGCTCCTCGTTCACCCACGCTTCGATCAGCCTGTAGGACACCGCGAGCACCAGCGGCCCGACGAAAATCCCAACCAGTCCGAAAGCGACCAGCCCTCCGATCACGCCGGCGAAAACCAGCAGCAGCGGCAGGCGCCCTCCGCGCTGTATCAGGTACGGCCGCAGCACGTTGTCCATGCTGCCGACGATCAGTGACCACACAACGAGGCCGATCGCCCATCCGGTGCTGTCCTGCCACCAGAGCCACGCCGCGGCGCACACGAGTATCGGCACGGCGCCGATCTGCGCGACGGCGAGTATGAACATGAGCGCGGTCAGCATGCCCACGAAAGGCACTCCCGCTGCGAGCAGGCCCAGGGCGCCCAGGATGCTCTGCACGAGCGCGGTCACCACCACGCCGAGCGCGAC
>CAZULX010000309.1:0-2913 GCA_964621335.1 uncultured Streptomycetaceae bacterium | reverse complement strand
CAGGGGCAAGCGCGCGCGGGCGATTGCTATACTCCGCGAGGCCCCCGACCCGTAACGTTTGATGCTCCCCACCGGATGACAGTCACCGTACGCAGGATCGAAGCCCGTGACGAGCCGCGGTGGCGCGCGCTCTGGGAAGGGTATTGCCGCTTCTACGAAAGGGTGCTCTCGGAGGACGTCACCCGCCACACGTGGCAGCGCATCATGGATGGGGAGTCTCCGGTCAATGCGATCGTCGCCGAGCGCGAAGGCAGCGGCGTCATCGGCATCGCGAATTACATCCTGCACGAGAACACCTGGACCCTCACGCCGGTCTGCTACCTCGAAGACCTGTATGTCGACCCGGCGCAGCGCGCTGAAGGCGTGGGCCGGCAGCTCATCGACTGGCTGGTGGCGGAGATGCAGGCCCGCGGCTGGTCGCGGCTTTACTGGAACACGAAGGAAAACAACTATCGTGCGCGCGGGCTCTACGACAAGTACACGCCGCGGGACCCGTTCGTGCGCTATGTGATCAACAAACCGGGATGAGGAGGACGGGTGGCGGACGTTAAAGCAGAAGGGAGATGGTCGCCTCGCACAAGCACGACCTGCGCGCCGCCGCGACGCATGGGCTCAAAACCGCGTTCATCAAGCGCCCGCACGAGTATGGCCGCAACAACAATCCCGACCTCGCGTCCGAGGCCGAATTCACCGTCAACGCGGAGAGCTTCATCGACCTGGCTGATCAGCTGGGCTGCTGAGCTAGGCCGTCATCCGGGCTCGACCCGGTATCCCTTTCCGCTGAGGGGAAAAGGTAGGATGGGGGTGGTTTACCCCGTTCAACGTCAAAATGGATTCGGGCGTTCGCCAGAATGACGCCGTTTCAGCCGGGCTCGTTCAACCCGACCTAGACCAATCGGTTGAACCAGAGGAGCGAGAGCGCGCCGGCGAGCAGCGCCAGCAGCGCGGCCGCGGCGGTGACGAGCGCGGTCACCTCGGTTTCCTTCTTCTCGAGTTTGAACTTCGCGTTCAGCGTCTCGTAGACTTTCCTGAGCTCGGGCGCGCTCGAGGCCGAGAAGTATTCTCCGCGAGTCACGTCGGCGATCGCTTTCAGCGTCTCCTCGTCGAAGCGCATGTAGATCGACCACCCCTCGAAGTTCGCCATCCCGCCCTGCGCGCTGCCGAGTCCCACGGTGTAGACGCGCACGCCGCGATCGGCGGCCATTTTCGCGGCGTCCAGCGGATCGGGGCCGGTGGTCCTGCGCCCGTCGCTCAGGAGAATGATCGCGGCCGACGCATAAGAGCCCGGCGGCACCGGCACGAATTCGGGGGTCTCCGCTTTCTTCGGCTGATCGATCGCGACGCCGCGCCACTTGCCGCGCTTGGCAGACCCGAAGATGAGCGACTCGAGATCGATGCCGGCTTCGGGAAATATCGTTGCCAGCGAAACGACGAGCCCGCTGCCGATTGCGGTATGGCGCTGGAGCTCGAGACGGTCGACCGCGGCGACGAGATCGTCGCGGTTGTGCGTCGGCGACTGGACGAGCAGCGCCGTGCCGGCGAACGAGACGATGCCGAGGCGCACGTCGGGCGGCTGCTGGGCGATGAAGAGCTTCGCCGCATCCTGCGCCGCGGCGAGACGGTTGGGCTCGACGTCGCTCGCGCGCATGCTGAGCGAAACGTCGATCGCCAGTACGATGGTGCGGCTTTCCGACGGCAGCGTGACCACCGCGGTCGGCCGCGCGATGGCAACGAGCATCGTCGTGATCGCGACGAGGAGGAGGAGCGGCGGCACGTGGCGCTTGAAACGCTGCCTCGTGCCCATCGCTTCCCTGACGAGCTCGATGCTCGCGTAGCGCACCGCGTCCTTTTTCCTGCGCCTGAGCGCGTAGACGTAGAGGCCCACGAGCGCAGGCACCGCGAGCGAGAGCCACAGGAGCTCGGGCGTGATGAATCTCATGAGCGCAGGTACTCCACCATGCGCTTCCTCGTCGCGGCGTCAGGGAACCTGCCCATTCCAGCCTGCGAGTTGTCGAGCAGGTGCTTCGTGCTGCTGGTGCCCGGGATCACGCACGTCACCGCCGGATGGCCGAGGATCCACTTTAGGAAAAACTGACCCCAGCTCGCGCAGTCGAATTCCGCGGCCCACGCGGGCAGCGCCTTGCCTCTGGCGCGGCTGAAGAGGCCGGCGCCAGCGAAGGGCCGGTTGGCAATGACTGCCGTGCCGGATTCGGCGCACGCGGGCAGCAGGCGCTCGCCCGCCTCGCGCTCCGCCATCGAGAAGTTCACCTGCACGAAATCGTACTGGCGGGTTCGCGCCAGCCGTTCGAGCTCGCGATGCGCACCGGCGTGATGGTGCGTGATGCCGATGTAGCGCACGCGCCCGGCCTCCTTCCATTCGCGCAGCGTTTTGGTGTGGGTGTCCACGTCGAGCAGATTGTGCACCTGCATGAGGTCGATGCGCTTCGTGCGCATCAAACGGAACGATTCCTCCATTTGCCGCACGCCGTCTGCGCGGCCGCTCGTCCACACTTTCGTCGCAAGAAAGAACTTGTCTCCCGCCTCGAGCTCGGAAGTGAGGTCGCCGACCACGCGCTCGGCTGCACCGTACATCGGGGACGAATCGATGACGCTACCGCCGCGCGCGGCGAGGAGGCGCAACACCTCCTTCAGCTCCGCACGCTCGGGTGCGGCGGGCCCCACGTCGAACGTCTGCCAGGTGCCCACGCCGACGACCGGCAGGGGTGCGCCGGTGCTGGGTATCGGTCGGGTCGACATGCGAGTCGCTCGTTGCGCCGCGTGGAGGGAGAAAGGCGCCGCGGCAGTCAAGGCGCCGGCTAAAGCTTTAAGTGCGGCGCGGCGGGTATACACCTCGCCGATCATATCACCGGGCGAAACATGATCGGCTAGACTACATGCTCCATGCCAGTTGAC
>CAZULX010000308.1:0-3161 GCA_964621335.1 uncultured Streptomycetaceae bacterium | reverse complement strand
TACCGCTCCGAAGTGGCAAAGTGGAGCAAGGTGGTGAAAGCGTCGGGCGCTAAAGTCGATTAGCGGGATTCTGATTAATCGAGCAACCAAAGCCGGGTGGGCGACAGCATGACGCCCCGGCGCACGGCGCTTGAAAGGAGTGATTCGATGAACGCATTGCCACACCGCGCGCCATGAGCGGAGCCGCGCGCCTCACCCTCTGCGACGTCGGCCCTCGTGATGGACTGCAGAACCAGTCCCGCAACGTGCCCGCGGTCGATAAGGTGGCCATCGTCAACGCCTTGAGCGCGAGCGGGCTCGCCCGCATCGAGGTGACCTCCTTCGTATCGCCGCGCGCGATTCCGCAACTCGCCGATGCCGAGCAGGTGATGCACGAGATCGCGCGCAGGCCCGGCGTCGAGTACGTCGTCCTCGTTCCCAATCTGCGCGGGGCGGAGCGCGCGCTCGCGTGCCGGCCCGACGAGCTGAACGTCGTCATGTCGGTGTCGGAGACGCACAACCGCGCCAACCTGAGGATGACGCGCGAGGAATCGTTCGCCGCCCTGACAGGCGTCATCGCGCTCTCGCAGCAGCGCGGCGTCCCCGTCAACGTGTCGCTGTCGTGCTCGTTCGGCTGTCCTTTCGAAGGCGATGTTCCTCTCGCCGGCATCGTGGAATGGATCGCACGCTTCACGGAGCTGGGCGTCAGCGCCTATACGATATGCGACACGACCGGCATGGCGTATCCGCGCCAGGTGCGGCAGGTCCTGGCGCAGTTACGCGATCGTTTTCCGCGCCATGTCTTCACGCTTCACTTCCACAACACGCGCGGGCTGGGTGTGGCGAACGTTCTGGCCGCAGCCGCCGACGGCTGCGATCGGTTCGACGCCTCTCTCGGCGGCCTGGGCGGTTGCCCGTATGCGCCGGGTGCGACGGGTAACGTGTGCACCGAGGACGTCGTGCACGCGCTGCACCTCGAAGGCTACGAGACCGGCGTGAATCTGGAGGCCCTCATCGCAGCCGCGCAAAGCCTGCCCGCGATCATCGGCGGGGACATCCCCGGCCAGATCGCGCATGCGGGGCCGCGCACACGGCTGTATCGTCTCGAAGACGCGCAAGCCCAATCGTAGGGTGCGTCGATGACGCACCGGCCGGTGCATCGCTGATGCACCCTACGCGGGACTACCGTAGGGTGCGTCGATGACGCACCGCTGTCGGTGCAATCGCCGATGCACCCCACGACGTCTCGCTTACGCCGCGGTCTTCAGCTCCCGCCGCTTGACGTGGCTCGTGAGGCGCTGCGTGAGACTGCGCCGCACTTCGTTGAAGGCCATCGAGGAGACGTCGCGAGGGCGCTCGAGATCGATCGCGATGTCCGTTTCGATGCGCCCCGGCCCGGCTGTCATCACGACGACGCGGTCGGCGAGTAGCGTCGCTTCTTCCACCGAGTGGGTGACGAAGATCACCGTAACGCCGGTGCGCTCCCAGATCTGGAGGAGCTCGTCCTGGAGCTGCTCGCGGGTGAGGGCGTCGAGCGCGCCGAAAGGCTCGTCCATGAGCAGGATGTTCGCTTCGTTCGCGAGCACGCGCGCGATGGCGACGCGCTGCTTCATCCCGCCGGATAGCTGCGCGGGGTAGCGGCCCGCGAAAGCGGCGAGGCCGACCATGTTCAGGTACTCGTCGGCGAGTTCGCGCACGCGTGCGACGGGAAGGCCTTTTTGCTTCGGTCCGAAAGCGATGTTCTCGCGCACCGTGAGCCACGGAAAAAGCGCGTAGTCCTGGAACACCATGCCGCGGTCGCTGCCGGGGCCGCTGACCGGATGATCGTAGATGTCCACCTCTCCGGAGTTGGGTTGCTCGAAGCCGGCGATGATCCGCAAGAGCGTCGATTTGCCGCAGCCCGATGCGCCGATCAGGCACACGAACTCGCCTTTGTCGATGACGAGATCGATGCCGCGCAGCGCCTCCATCGTGCCGTTGCCGATCTGGAACACCTTGCTCACGTCGTGCACCGCAAGGAACGGCCGGCGCGAAGCTGCCTTATCCATGATGTTGCGGGCTCCACCGCAGCATGCGGTTGTTGAGGGCGACGATGATGCGGTCGGTTGCGAACCCCGCGACGCCGATCACGATCATCCCCGTCACCACGAGATCGGTGCGCGAAAGGGTGCGCCCGTCCATGATGACCGAGCCCAGCCCCGTGGGCACCCCGGTCATCTCGCCCACCACGATCAGTATCCACGCGAAGCCGTGCGCCAGGCGCAGGCCGTTGAAGATGCTCGGCGTCGCCGCCGGCAGCACCACCTGCCGGAACATGCGCGAGCCGTCGCAGCCGAGCATCGCGGCGGCCTCGAAGAGCTTGGGGTCGACCGAGCGCACACCGAAAATCGTGTTGAGCACGATCGGGTAGAACGCGCCGAGAAAGACGAGAAAGACCGCCGAGCGCGGACCGAGCCCGAAAAAAATCATCGACAGCGGCAGCCATGCCGTCACCGGGATCGGGCGCAGCAGCGAGAGCGTCGGGTCGACGAGCTGCCGCACCACTTTCACTTTGCCGATCACCAGCCCCAGCGGCACGCCGAGGACGATGGCGAGCGCGAACCCGCCGTAGACGCGCTCCATCGACGCAGCCAGGTGGGTGAGTATCGTCCCGCTGAACGCATCGTCGTGTATGCCGCCCACCGTGAAGTCGTACATCATGAGCGCGACCTCGTATGGCGTGGGCACGAGCTGCGTGCCGGTCATGACGACGAGCTGGTGCCACAGCGCGACGAGCGCGATGGGGAAGCCTAAGCCGAGGAGCAGGCTCTGCACGCGCTCGGGGACGCGCCGTGAGAAACGCGCGCGCGCGGGCGGTGCGGCCGGGGCCGCGACCACCGCGAGCGGCGGCGCGGCGGCCGCCTCCGTCGGCGGCCCGGCCTCGATCGCGGGGGCGGGCGCGAGGGCTGCGCTCGCTGCGGCAGGCGGCGTCACGTGGTCGCTTTCGTGCGCTACTGCCTGGCGACTGCCGCCGTCACCGGCATGAACTTCGTGGTGACGAACTTATCGAAGTTCGGCAACTGGCGGATCTGCTTCTTCTCGTGCATCAGCTGCGCGTACGCCTTCGCGCGCCTGATGAACTGGTCGTCGATCTTCCACGTGAGCTCGACGTTGGGCGCCGCGAGCTCGATCGACTTGCGCGT
>CAZULX010000307.1:0-4319 GCA_964621335.1 uncultured Streptomycetaceae bacterium | reverse complement strand
GGCCGTTACGTCCTGACGCTGTTCGAGAAGCTCACCGCGGCGGAGCTTCCTTTCTACCTCGACCTGATGGCGCATCTCGCGGATCACGGCGTGCCCAGCGCGCGCCCGCTGCCGAACCGCCAGGGAAACCTCCTCGGTGAGCTGAACGGAAAGCCGGCCGCGCTCGTATCCTTTCTTCCGGGCAAGGACGTCGAACGGCCGACCATCGCGCACTGCGCCGCGGTGGGCACGATGCTCGGGCGCATACACCTCGCGGGCCAGTCGTACCAGAAGCGCATGGAGAACCCGCGGGCGCTCGCCTGGTGGCGGGAGGTCGCGCCCCAGATTCTGCGCTTTCTGACGCCCGGCGATGCGACGCTGCTGCGCGCCGAAGTCGACTTCCAGGGGGCCCAGCGCTTCGAAAAGCTCCCCCGGGGCGCGATCCACGCCGACCTTTTCCGCGACAACGTGCTGTTCGAGGGAACGCGCATCTCCGGGGTCATCGACTTCTATTTCGCGTGCACCGACGCGTTGCTCTACGACGTGGCGATCTGCGCGAACGACTGGTGCGTCCGCACGAACGGGCGCCTCGACGAAAAGCGCGCGCAAGCGCTGCTGGAATCCTATTGCCAGGCGCGCCCGCTCGCGGAGCCGGAACCCGCGGCGTGGCCGGTCATGCTGCGCGCGGCCGCGCTGCGCTTCTGGATCTCCAGGCTGTACGACTTCCACCTCCCGCGGGAGGGCGAACTGACCCACGCGAAAGATCCCTCGCACTTCCGGCGCATCCTCGAGCAGCACATCGCTCACGCGCATACATTGCCCTCGCTCGACGCTTCCCGCCGACTATAATCGGCTCGATGACGGGGGCGCCGCCCTCGCCGCACCTTCGGAAGTTCGATTGATGGAACCTCGCGTCGTACCCGCAGGACACGGCTGGATCTGGATCGCACAGGGGTACGCGCTGTTCCGCAAGAGCCCGGCGGCCTGGCTCGCGTTGCTCCTGCTTCTTTTCGCCTCGAGCAAGCTTCTGCTCGGCATACCTCTCCTCGGCCTCCTGTTCGTCCTCCTGATGCCGATTTTCATCGTCGGTCTCATGGAAGGTTGCCGCGCCCTTGAAAGGGGCGGCGCGCTGGTGCCCACGCATCTGCTCGCCGGTTTCCACCGCAATGCGGCGCACCTCGTGACGATAGGCGGCGTGTCGCTCCTGGGTAACCTGCTGCTGATGATGATCGTGATGACGATAGGCGGCGAATCGATCACGGCGCTCACCAAATGGATGTCTCAGGGTACGCCGCCCACGCCGCAGGCCGCGCTGGAAATGCAGGCGGCCGCGCGCGAGGTCATGCGCGCTCTTCTCATCGGAACCGTCGTGTCCCTGCCGCTCCTCATGGCGCTCTGGTACGCGCCGCTGCTGGTGTATTTCAACGATCTCGGGCCGTTGCAGGCGATGAAGGCGAGCTTCGTCGCCTGCATCAGGAACGTCCCGGCCATGTTCGTCTACGGTCTGGTGATCGTGGCCGGAATGTTCCTCGCCATGCCTTTCAGCATGGCGCTGCGCCAGTACGATCTCGCGCTGTGGCTGCTCGCGCCCGTCGTGCTGCCGTCGATCTACGCGAGCTACCAGGACATCTTTCCCGCCGCGGCCGCGCCTCAGCCCGGCACGGACTCCGTCGCGCGGCAGTGAAGCGTAGCGGGCGACCCGAGGGTCGCCCGCTACGGCGCTAATGAACGAACAGAGGGAAACCCAGGTTTCCCTCCGTTACCTCCTTTCCTTGAACCGAGCCGGCGACGCGAAGCTGGCGCCCGCTAAGCGGGTGCCAGCTTCGCGTACTCCAGCATCAGCCATTTGAGGCCGGAATCGCGGAAGTTCACCTGCACGCGCGCATCTTCGCCGCGCCCTTCCGCGTTCACGATGACGCCCGCGCCGAACTTGGCATGCGTCACGCTCTGCCCGATGCGCCACGGTATGCCGGAGTCGGAAGACTGCGTGCCGGGCTGGACCGGAATCGCCCCTGCATAAGCGCGCCCGCCGCCGTAAAGGCCCGGGGACGGGCGTGCCGCGCGGCCGATCTTGCGCATGAGCTCGTTCGGTATCTCCTGGAAGAATCGCGACGGCACGTTGAAGCGCGTCTGCCCGTGCAGCATGCGGCTTTGCGTGTACGTGAGATAGAGACGGTGCCTCGCGCGCGTGAGCGCCACGTACATGAGCCTGCGCTCCTCCTCGATGCCGTCGGCTTCCGTCAGGCTGTTCTCGTGCGGGAAAAGCCCTTCCTCGAGCCCGCTCACGAACACCGCGTGAAACTCGAGCCCCTTGGCGGAATGGACCGTCATCAACTGCAGCGCGTCCGCGCCGGTCAACGCCTGGTGCTCGCCCGCCTCGAGCGCCGCGTGAGAGAGAAACGCGGTGAGGTCGTCCAAGTCCATCTCGCCCTCGGTCGCCGGCTGGATTTCGCGCTCGCTCACGAATGACAGCGCGGCGTTGATCAGCTCGGCGAGGTTCTCGAGGCGGTCGGCGCCTTCGCGCTCGTTCTGATAGTGCTGTTTGAGGCCGCTCGCATCGATCACGTGCTCGATGACTTCGGGAAGCGCGAGCCCGGCGGTGGCAACCCGCATGTTCTCGATCAACCTCACGAACCCGGCGATGCTCGCGGACGCTTTGCCTGAAAGCGTGTTGGCGCAGGCAGCCGCCCACAGCGTGATGCCGCGTTCGCGCGAAATCTCCTGGATCTGCTCGATCGTGCGGGCGCCGACGCCCCGCGTCGGGAAATTCACGATGCGAAGAAATGCGCCGTCGTCATCCGCGCTCGCGACGAGCCTCAGATAGGCGAGGGCGTGCTTCACTTCCTGGCGCTCGAAGAAGCGCAGCCCCCCGTAGACGCGATAGGGAAGCGACGCGTTGAAAAGGGCGTGCTCCAGCACGCGCGACTGCGCGTTCGAGCGATACAGGAGCCCGATGGCGCCGAGCGCGACGCCGTCCGCTTTCAGCGCCTTCACCTCTTCGACGACGTAGGCGGCCTCCTCGAGGTCGGTGCCGAGCTCCACGACGCGCAAAGGCTCGCCTTTGCCTTCGGCGGTCCACAGGTTCTTGCCGAGGCGCTTGCGGTTGTGCCCGATGAGCGCGTTCGCCGCGTCGAGGATGTGCGCGTGCGAGCGGTAGTTCTGCTCGAGCTTGATCACGCGCTCGATGTGGAAATCGCGCTGCAGGTACTGCATGTTCGCGGTGTTGGCGCCGCGAAAGGCGTAGATCGACTGGTCGTCGTCGCCGACGGCGAAAATCGAGTTTCCGCTCCCCGCGAGGAGTTGCAGCCAGCGGTACTGCAGCTTGTTCGTGTCCTGGAACTCGTCGACCAGGATGTGCCTGAAGCGGTTGCGGTAATGCTCGCGCAGCACCTCGTTCGCCGAGAGGAGCTCGTAGGAGCGCAGCAGGAGCTCGGCGAAATCGACGACGCCCTCGCGCTGACACTGCTGCTCGTAGGCCGCGAAAACCTCGAGGAACCGGTTCGACATGTCGTCGTAGGCGTCGGCGTCCCTGGGCCGGCGGCCTTCCTCCTTATTGGCCGCGATGAACCACGTCGCCTGCCGCGGAGGGTAGCGCTCCTCGTCGAGATTCATCCCTTTCATGAGGCGCTTCACCAGCGCGAGCTGGTCCTGCGTATCCATGATCTGAAAGAGGGCCGGCAGCCCCGCCTCGCGGTGATGCATCCGCAGCATGCGGTTGCAAAGCCCGTGGAAAGTGCCGACCCACATGCCGCGCGTGTTGATGGGCAGCATGGCCGAAATGCGCGTGAGCATTTCCTTCGCCGCCTTGTTGGTGAACGTGACGGCGAGCAGCCCGTGCGGGCTCACCTGGCCCGTCTGTATGAGCCATGCGATGCGTGTGGTGAGCACGCGCGTCTTGCCGCTGCCGGCGCCGGCGAGTATCAGCGCGGACTGGGCAGGCAGTGTGACGGCTTCGAGTTGCTGCTCGTTGAGCCCCGCGAGGAATTGGGGAGACATGCGAACCGGGGTGGAGAAACACGCCGATTATAGCCGC
Organism: uncultured Streptomycetaceae bacterium; assembly: GCA_964621335.1. Lineage (GTDB taxonomy): Bacteria > Pseudomonadota > Gammaproteobacteria > Burkholderiales > SG8-41 > JAQGMV01. Next base: position 307 of record CAZULX010000307.1, on the reverse strand, counting down.
CCCACGCGCGGCTTACGGCCGGAGGCGGGCGTCGCGGTAGCCGAGGCCTTGCAGGCGCTGCGCGAGCGTATTCGCGTCGACCGCGTCCCCCAACGATCCGATGCGGACCTCGTAGCGGGTCGCTCCGGCGGCCGTCACGCGACTCAACTCCTTGGGGAAACCCGAGTCGCGCAGCTTGTCACGCAATGCAGCTGCGGTTCGCTCATCGGTCGAAGAGGCGGCGGTCACCGACAGCGTGCCGCCGCGGCGAACCGCCCCGCTGCGCGGATCGATCTCGGTTTCGGCTGACCATTGCTTGACCTGCTCG
>CAZULX010000306.1:0-4886 GCA_964621335.1 uncultured Streptomycetaceae bacterium | reverse complement strand
CGCTCGTCGTGGACAAGCGCATCGAGCTGAAACCCATCATCGCGGGCGGCGGTCACGAGCAGGGCATGCGGTCGGGCACCGAGAACGTGCCGGGGATCGTGGGTTTCGGCGCTGCCGCGGAGCTCGCTTCGGCGCGCAGGGCCGAGCTCGGCGAGCGCCTGTCGAAGCTGCGGGAGCGGCTGGAAGCGGGCTTGCACGCGCTCGGGGCGGTCATTTTCGGCGAACGCGCTCCGCGCATTCCGAACACGAGTTATTTCGCGTTCCCGCGCATCGACGGTGAAACGCTCGTGATCGAGCTCGACAAGCTCGGTTACGCCGTCGCGGCGGGGGCCGCGTGCTCGAGCACGAGCACCGAGCCTTCGGCGACGCTGATCGCGATGGGAGTGGAGCCCGAGCTCGCTCGCGGCGCGGTGCGCCTCAGCCTCGGCGCGGGCAACACGATGGAAGACGTGGAAGGCTTCCTGCAGACGGTGCAGGGGCTGGTGAAGCGCCTGAAAGGCATGACTGCAATGGCCGTTGGATAAACGAGGAATCGGCGATGGCGATACGACTGACAGAGAGTGCGGCGAAACAGATCCAGGCGCAGCTCGCGAAGCGCGGGCGCGGGCTGGGCTTGCGCGTGGGCGTGAAGAAAGTCGGCTGCTCGGGTTTCGCGTACACCTACGACTACGCCGACGCGATCGCGCCCGGCGACGCGCTTTTCGAGTCGCACGGCACCAAAGTCGTGGTGGACGCGAAAAGCCTCGATTTCCTGAGCGGCGCCACGCTCGATTTCGTCAAGGAGGGGCTGAAGCAGGCGTTCAAGTTCGACAACCCCAACGTCGACGCGATGTGCGGCTGCGGCGAGAGCTTCAGCGTGAAAGAGAAGGCGTGAGCGATGAGTAGCGTACTCGACCAGCTGGTCAACCGGCCTTACGAGCACGGTTTCCGCACGGACATCGAGACCGAGAGCGCGCCCAAGGGCTTGAGCGAAGACACGATACGGCTCATCTCTTCTAAGAAGAACGAGCCCGAGTGGCTGCTCGAGTTCCGGCTGCAGGCGTATCGCCACTGGCTGACGATGGAAGAGCCGCGCTGGCCCAACGTGCATTATCCGAAAATCGACTTCCAGGACATCATCTACTATTCGGCGCCCAAAGCGAAGAAGTTGAAGAGCATGGACGAAGTCGACCCCGAGCTTCTGCGCACTTTCGAGAAGCTCGGCGTGCCGATGAACGAGCGCGCGGCGCTCGCGGGCGTCGCGGTCGACGTGATCTTCGACTCGGTCTCGGTCGCGACGACGTACAAGGAAAAGCTCGCGAAAGTCGGGATCATCTTCTGTTCGATCTCGGAAGCGGTGCGCGACCATCCGCAGCTCGTGCGCCAGTACATGGGCAGCGTCGTGCCCGCCGGCGACAACTACTACGCCGCGCTCAACTCGGCGGTGTTCACCGACGGCTCGTTCTGCTATATCCCCAAGGGGGTGAAGTGCCCGATGGAGCTCTCGACGTACTTCAGGATCAACACCGAATCCTCGGGCCAGTTCGAGCGCACGCTCATCGTCGCCGAGGAAGGTGCTTCGGTGTCCTACCTCGAAGGCTGCACCGCGCCCAAGTTCGACACCAACCAGCTCCACGCCGCGGTGGTCGAGCTCGTGGCGCTCGACAACGCCGACATCAAGTACTCGACCGTGCAGAACTGGTACGCGGGCGACGAGAACGGCGTGGGCGGGATCTACAACTTCGTCACCAAGCGCGGGCTATGCAAAGGCGCGAACTCGAAAATCTCCTGGACGCAGGTGGAAACCGGCTCGGCGATCACCTGGAAATACCCGTCGTGCGTGCTGCTGGGCGAGAACTCGATCGGCGAGTTCTATTCGGTGGCGCTCACCAACCACATGCAGCAGGCCGATACCGGCACCAAGATGATCCACATCGGGAAGAACACCCGCAGCACGATCGTGAGCAAGGGGATCTCGGCGGGGCACTCGAACAACAGCTATCGCGGGCTCGTCAAGATCGGTCCGAAAGCGGCGGGCGCGCGCAATTACTCGCAGTGCGATTCGATGCTGATCGGCCAGAAATCCGGCGCGAACACTTTCCCGTACATCCAGGTGAACAATCCGACCGCGACGGTCGAGCACGAAGCGACGACCTCGAAGATCGGGGAAGACCAGCTCTTCTACTTCAGGAGCCGCGGCATCGGCGCGGAAGAGGCGGTGTCGATGATCATCAACGGTTTCTGCAAGGACGTTTTTCAGCAATTGCCGATGGAGTTCGCCGTCGAAGCGACCAAGCTCCTCGGCCTCAAGCTCGAAGGCAGTGTGGGATGACGACGGACAAAGGCAAACCCCTGCTCGAAGTGCGCGGCCTCACCGCGAACGTCTCGGGCGTGCAGATACTCAAGGGCATCGATTTGACGGTCATGGCCGGCGAGACCCACGCGATCATGGGACCGAACGGCTCGGGCAAGAGCACGTTCGCGAAAGCGCTCGCGGGTCATCCGGCGTACCAGATCACGGGCGGCACGGTGCTGTTCGAAGGCAAGAACCTCCTCTCGATCGAGGCCGAGGAGCGCGCGCGCGCCGGCGTTTTCCTCGGTTTTCAGTACCCCGTCGAGATCCCCGGGGTCTCGAACAGCGCTTTCCTCCGGCTCGCCTACAACACGGTGCACGGGGCACGCGGCAAGGAGGAGCTCGACCCGCTCGAGTTCGACGATTTCATCCGCGAGAAGTTGAAGCTCCTCGACATGGATCCCGCGTTCCTCGACCGCAGCGTGAACGAGGGCTTCTCCGGCGGCGAGAAAAAGCGCAACGAAATCCTCCAGCTCGCGGTGCTCGAGCCGACGCTCGCGATCCTCGACGAGACCGACTCGGGCCTCGACATCGACGCGCTGCGGGTGGTTTCCGGCGGCGTGAACAGCATGCGCCGGGCCGATAACGCTTTCGTGCTGGTTACGCATTACCAGCGCCTGCTGAACTACATCGTGCCGGACTACGTGCACGTGATGGACAGCGGGCGCATCGTGAAGACCGGCGGCAAGGAGCTCGCGCTCGAGCTCGAAAGCCGCGGCTACGACTGGGTCGTAGATGAATACAAGGCCACCCACGGCGTGGCCTTGGCGCGGTGAATGTGACCAAGCAATCCCGAGGCGCTCGATGACTACGGCGGTACATCCCTACATCGAATCGCTGCTCTCCGGCACGCGCGAGCTGCCGCGAACGCCTCACGCGTGGCTTGACGAGCGCCGCGGGGCTGCGCTCGAGCGCGCGAACGCGCTGTCGGTGCCCACGACGCGCGACGAGGAATGGCGTTTCACCGATCTCTCCCAGCTCACGCGGCTCCAACTTCGCGCGGGCGGCGGCTCCGTCAACCTCGCAGCGGCGGCGCTTGCGCCGTGCTTCGTTCCCGAAGCCGGTGCGAGGCTCGTTTTCGTCGATGGCATTTACGCGCCAGCCTTGTCTACCGCGGGAGGCGAGGCATCGGGCGCGCGAGTCATGCCGCTCGCTGTAGCGTTGCAAGGCGAAGTCCGATCGATGGAGGAGCATCTGGGCAGGCTGGCTCACTTCGAGCACAACGTTTTCGCCGCGCTCAACACCGCCCATCTGCGCGACGGCGCGGTGATCGTCGTTCCCAGGGGCTTGGCGTGCGAGAAGCCGGTGCACGTGCTCAACGTCGCCACGCAGGGCAGCATCGCCGCCTATCCGCGCTGCCTGGTGGTCGCCGAGAGCGGTGCGGAGTGCACCGTGATCGAGGAGTACTTCGCCCTCACCGAAGATGCGTATTTCACCAATGCGGTGGCGGAGATCGCGCTCGCGCCGGGTGCGCGGCTGCGGCACATCAAGCTGCAGCGCGAGAACGGGCGCGCCTTCCATATCGCGACCTGCGCGGTCGCCGTGGCGAAGGACGCGAGCTACATCTCGCAGACGGTGAGCCTGGGCGCGCGCCTTTCGCGCTACGATCTCAACGTCGCGCTGAACGGAGAAGGCGCGAGCGCAGAGATGGACGGGCTCGCGCTGATTTCCGGGCGCCAGCTCGCGGACACGCACACCCTGATCGACCACGCGCAGCCGAACGGACGCAGCACGCAGCTCCACAAGACGATCGTCGACGGCGCGGCGCACGCGGTTTTCAACGGCAAGATCTTTGTCCGGCCGGGTGCGCAGCTCACCGATTCGTCGCAGCAGAGCCGCAATCTCCTGCTCTCGGACAAGGCGACGGTGGACACCAAGCCGCAGCTCGAGATTTTCGCCGACGACGTGAAGTGCGCCCACGGCGCGACCGTCGGCCAGCTCGACGCCGAGCAGCTTTTCTACCTCATGAGCCGCGGTCTGCCGGAGCGCGCCGCGCGCAACCTCCTCACCTACGCCTTCGGTGCCGCCGTGATCGAGCGCATCCCGGTGCGCTCCGTCGTGATGCGGCTCGAGCAGGCGGTGATGGCGCAAACCGGCGCCTCGACGTGAAAGACGAACGATGACGGCCATACATTCATCAGTGCTGCAGCGGCCGGGCGCCCTGGACGTCGCTCGCATACGCGAAGATTTTCCGATACTCGACCTGAAAGTGAGCGGCAAGCCGCTCGTCTTCCTCGACAACGCCGCTTCGAGCCAGATGCCGCAGCCGGTGATCGACAGGATCGTCGAGTACCAGTCGGCCCAGCACGCGAACATCCACCGTGCGGTCCACTACCTTTCCGAGAAAGCGACCGCCGAGTACGAAGCCGCGCGCCGCAAGGCGCAGGCATTCGTGAACGCGCGCGAAGAGCGCGAGGTGATCTACACGAGCGGCACGACCGAAGGCATCAACCTCGTCGCGCACGGCTACGGCCGCAAATTCATCGGCGCAGGCGACGAGATCATCCTGACGACGCTCGAGCACCACTCGAACATCGTGCCGTGGCAGATGCTG
>CAZULX010000305.1:0-7934 GCA_964621335.1 uncultured Streptomycetaceae bacterium | reverse complement strand
AAGCTCGTCGACTTTCTTCGCGGTGAGGCCCGTCAGCAGGTTTCCGTTCTTGTCGAGCACGCCCGCGGTATTGGTGAGCACCACGAGCTTTTCGGCTTTGAGTATCTCGGCGACCTTGCCTGCGACCAGGTCCGCGTTGATGTTGTAGGACTCTCCGCGGCTGCCGAAGCCGATCGGTGCGATTACGGGGATAAAGCCGCCGGCGAAGAGCGTCTGCACGATCTTGGGATCGATCGCCTCGACTTCACCGACCTGTCCGATGTCGATCATTTCGTTTTCGCCGGGTCCGCGCACCATCATTTTCTTGGCGCGTATGAAAGCGCCGTCCTTGCCGGTCAGCCCGACCGCGGCGCCGCCGTGATGGTTGATGAGATGAACGATCTGCTTGTTCACCTGACCACCGAGGACCATTTCCACGACGTCCATCGTTTCGGCGTCGGTCACCCGCATGCCCTGGACGAACTCGCCTTTCTTGCCCACGCGTTTCAGAAGGTCGTCGATCTGGGGACCGCCGCCGTGCACGATGACCGGATTCATGCCGACCAACTTGAGCAGCACGACATCGCGCGCGAAGCTTTCCTTCAGCTTCTGGTCAGTCATCGCGTTGCCGCCGTACTTCACCACTATCGTCTTGCCGTGGAAGCGCTGGATGTAAGGCAGGGCCTCGGCGAGGATGCGCGCCTTGTTGGGGCTTTCGGGCGGATGGGAGGCGGGAGCGGCTGCAGCCATGGCGGGCACGCGCGAGGTTAGTGAGCGCTTATTCTACGAAAAAAAACGGCCGCGCTTCAGGCGGCCGTTTTTCGGGTGGGGCTGAGATTACTCGATCGTGATGCGCTTTGCGCTCGTGGCGGCCCGCTTCGGCAGCGTCAGCTCGAGGATGCCGTCGCTGTACTTCGCGGCGCACGCCGCATCGTCGACCGGCTGGCCGAGCTGGAAAGCGCGGTAAACCTTGCCGTAGTAACGCTCGGAGCGCAGCACTCGCTCGCCGTCTTTTGCCTCTTTCTCGTTCTTCACTTCGGCGCTGATCGCGACCTGGTCGCCGTCGATGCTGATGTTGATGTCGTCCTTCCTGACCCCGGGTATCTCGGCGCGGATGGTGTAGGCGTTCTCGGTCTCGCTCACTTCGACGCGAAACTGCGCGACCTGGGGATGAGCCGCGCTCCCTTCGAAGTTGACCGGGCGCACGAAGAAACCGCGCAGCAAATCGTCGAAGGCTTCGTCCATGCGGGTAAGGCTCGTCATCGTTCTCTCCTTGGATGCGTTATGGCGCGCTTTAAGGGGCGCCGACGAAGGAAATATGGGATTCGCGCCGGACTTTTCAAGCGCCACGGCGTCCGCGGGCGCCGACGTCTCCAAAGCGGTCGGGCCCCCCATTAAAGTTGCTAAAATTCCGGCACTTATAAGCGAGTACCCAGCGGATGGCCAGGAGCGAACCCGGTGCGACGCCCGATGCTTTCGACCCGGGGCAGGTCGAGCAGTACCGGGCCTACCTCATGCGCTATGCCGTGCTCCAGTTGAGGGACGCCACCGCCGCGGAGGACGCCGTCCAGGAGACCCTGCTCGCGGCCCTGCAGACGGGAAGCCGGTTCGCCGGGCGCTCTTCGGTGCGGACGTGGTTGACCGGCATCCTCAAGCACAAAATCATCGACTACGTGCGACGACAGTCCCGCGAGCAGCCCCTCGAGCGCCCGGACGACGAGGTCGGCGACGCCGCAACCGACGTAGCCGGGGCCGCATTCGCGCCCGACGGGCACTGGCACGAATTCCCGGCGGACTGGGGCGCGCCGGACGCGAGCTTCGAATCGGCGCAGTTCTGGAAGGTGTTCGAAGCGTGCGTGCAGGTGATGCCCGCCCGCGCCGCGCGCGTTTTCGTCATGCGCGAGCTCCTCGAGCTCGCCACCGAGGATATCTGCAAGGAGCTGGGTATCACTGCGACAAACTGCTGGGTGCTGCTCCACCGCGCACGCCTCACCCTGCGCGAATGCCTCGAAATCAAGTGGTTCAAACCGTGAAGCTGATACCGACATGCAGGGAAACATCCGAGCTGATCTCGCAGGCGCAGGATCGCGCGCTCACCGTTCGCGAGAAGCTCGCGTTATACGTTCACCTTCCGCTTTGCAACGGCTGCCGCAACTTCCGGGAACAGGTCGCATTCATGCGGCGCGCGGCGCGCGCATACCTCGACCGGGAGTAGAGGTCCACTCCGCTCCTTCGACGCGAGCTCCGTTCGCATCGAAGGGCGCGAAGGCACCCCTTATGCGCCTCTCGGCGCCGGATAGGATTTACGCCGCCCCATGCGGCGTCAGTGGCTGTGGGCAGTGGCGGCGGCGCGCACTTCGGCTTCGAGCTCGAGGGTGGTGAGGGACATGCCCGCCGCGGGACCGGTCTCCTGCACGCTCAGCACCAGACGCACCCTGTCCCCGGCCTTCAGGGGCTTTCTCACCTCGATCAGCATGAGGTGCAGGCCGCCGGGACCGAGCTTGACCGTGCGCCCGGCAGGCAGCTCGATGCGCGGCACCGCGCGCATGCGCATGATGCCGCCGTCCATGCTCATCGTGTGCATCTCCACGCCCGCGGCGGCGGGGCTGCCCGCGGCAACGAGGGCGGCGTTGCGCTCACTCGTCAGCTCGACGTAAGCGCTCGCGGTTTTCTGCCCGGGCGCGGGCGCCCTCACCCACGCGTTCGCGACTTTAACGCTCTGCGCAGCCGCTTCCAGCGGTGAGACCCAAGCGAGCGCGAGCGCAGCGCCCGCGAGCAGAGCGCCTGTCGAGCGAAAAAGGGTTTTGAACTCCATGTGGCATCTCGTGTCGCTACAGAGCGCGCATTGTTCCAGCTCGCGCTCATACCGGCAACACGGCTTTCGTATAATCAAGCTTTTCTGCGACAGCAATGCGATACCTGTACGCGCTATTCCTCCTGAGCGTCTCGTCGCTTTTCCCGGCCGTCGCCGGCGCGCAGCCCGTGCCCACGCTGCCGCCGATCGCTGCGAGAGCCTACCTGCTCGCGGACTTCAACAGCGGGCAGCACCTCGTATCGCACAACCCGCAGCAGCGCATAGAGCCGGCCTCGCTGACGAAGCTCATGACCGCGTATCTCGTGTTCGCGGCGCTCAAGCAGAAGACGATCAGGCCCGATCAGGCGGTTCCGGTGTCGACCCGCGCATCGAAGAGCGAAGGCTCGCGAATGTTTATCGAGCCCCGGAAGCCGGTGATCGTCGAGGAGCTCCTCAAAGGCGTGATCGTCCAGTCGGGGAACGACGCGTGCGTGGCGCTCGCCGAGCTCGTGGCGGGAAGCGAGGAGATCTTCGCGCAGATGATGAACCGCGAGGCCCAGCGCCTGGGCATGAAAAACACGAGCTTCGTGAATTCGACGGGCCTGCCGCACCCGCAGCACTACACCACGGCATACGACCTGTCGCTGCTCGCCTCCGCGATCGTCCGAGATTTCCCCGAGTACTACCCGCTCTACTCGATCAAGGAGTACCGCTACAACAACATCACCCAGTCGAACCGCAACCGTCTGCTCTGGTCCGATCCGACAGTCGACGGGATGAAGACCGGGCACACCGATAATGCCGGCTATTGCCTGGTCACCTCGGCGCGCCGTGGAACGCGGCGCCTCATCTCGGTAGTGCTGGGAGCGAGCTCGGAATCGGTGCGCGCGACCGAAAGCCAGAAGCTTCTCAATTACGGCTTTCAGTTCTACGACACCGTGAAGCTGTACGACAGGAACCAGGCCGTCTCGACGGTAAAGGTCTGGAAAGGCGGGGCCAACGAGGTCAAGGCTGGTTTTCCGTACGATTTCTACCTGAGCGTGCCCAAAGGCTACGGCGACAAGCTCAAAGCCACCATCGAAACCAACCAGCCTCTGCTCGCGCCCATCGCCGCCGGGCAGCGCATCGGCGTGCTGCGTGTGGAGCTCGACGGCAAACCGTACGGCGAGTTCGCTGTGATAGCCTTGGGGGAAGTCGCCGTGGCCGGCATATTCGGCCGCGGGTGGGACAGTCTCAGGCTGCTTTTCAAGTGATCTGATCGAAAAACGTGACAGCGCATCACGCGTTTCATTAACGTTAGGGATTATTTATGAGCGAGATCGTCTATCTAAACGGCGAATTCATGCCGCTGGAGAACGCCCGGGTACCCGTGCTCGACCGGGGTTTCATTTTCGGCGACGGCGTGTACGAAGTCATTCCGGTCTATTCGCGGCACCCGTTCAGGCTGCCCGAGCATCTCGCGCGCTTCGAGCGCAGCCACCAGGCGATACGCATCCCCAATCCACTCAGCGACGTGGAATGGACGCGCCTTACGCAAGACCTGATTGCGCGAAACGCGGGAGACGACCAGTCGATTTACCTGCAGGTCACCCGCGGCGTGGCGAGGCGCGACCATGCGTTTCCGAAGGACACGAAGCCCACGGTCTTCGGCATGAGCTACCCGCTTTCGACGCCCGCAGACGAAGTCGTCGAAACCGGCATCGCGGCGATCACGACCGTCGACTATCGCTGGCTGAAGTGCGACGTCAAATCGACTTCGCTCCTGGGCAATTGCCTATTGCGCCAGGCCGCCGCGGACGCGGGCGCGGTCGAAGTCGTGATGTTTCGCGACGGTGTTCTGACGGAAGGCTCTTCGAGCAACGTCTTCGTCTTGAAGAACGGAGTCATCCTCGCTACACCCAAGAACAACCTGGTGCTGCCCGGGATCACTTACGACGTGGTGATAGAGCTCGCGCAGGCGAACGGGCTGCCCCTCGAGGTACGCGCCATTTCGCAGGCAGAGGTCGCCGACGCGGACGAGATCTGGGTGACGTCGTCGACGAAGGAAGTGCTCGCGGTGACGGCGCTCGACGGCAAGCCGGTCGGAAGCGGCAAGCCGGGCGCGGTATTCCGCCGCATGCACCAGCTGTACCAGGATTTCAAGCGTACGGTGATGCGCCAGGCCGCGTAAAGGTACGACGCTCCTTCGCTACGCTCCGGGCGAACTGCACCCCTTATGCGCCTTGCGGCGCTACGTATAATTTACGACGCTCCTTCGGTGCGCTCCGGGCGAACGGCACCTCTTATGCACCTCGCGGCGCTAGATAAGGATCTACACCGCTCCTTCGGCGTCGTTTCGCGACGCCTCCGGGCGCGAAAGACACCCCTTATGCGGCTATCGCCGCTACTTCTAATCGATGGCGGGTGAGCCTGAATCGCTGATCGAGTATCCCTGCGACTTTCCGATCAAGGTGCTCGGCAAGGCCCGGGCGGGTTTCGCGCAGACCGTGCTCGGCGTCGTGCGCGCTCACGTTCCCGATTTCGACGGCTCCACCATGGAAATGAAATCGAGCAAGCAGGGGAAATACCTCAGCGTGACCTGCGTCGTGCGCGCGACCTCGCGCCAGCAGCTCGACGACCTTTATCGCGCGCTCTGCGACCACCCGATGGTGGTCATGGTGCTCTAGCGGCTCGCCTGCCCGCGCCCGGGGCGCTTTTTCGCGGCTTCCGCTTTTTTCTTGTCCGGATCGTGGGGACGTGTCTTGCCATAGGAGTGCCGGAAAGTCTTGCCCTTCTTGGTGCGTTTGTCGCCTCTGCCCATGCTTTTCTCCGATTTGTGACTGTTGACCGGCAGCCGGTCACCGGCCACCTGAACGTTTATACCCGAAGCACCACTGACTGCGCGTATCTGCCTCGCCGCTACTTCGCCTGCAATGGCCATTGACGCAGGATCAACCAATCGTTTGCGAACTCCGTTTCGAGGTCCGACTCCCGGCTCTGCAAAAACTCCGGCAAGCCCTTGCAGCGCGCTTCGAGATCGCCTCGCGTCTCGAGCAGCAAGCTCTGCCTCGCCTCTTCGCGCTGCTTGAGAACGGCGCCTTGATATTTGCCGTAGTTCCGCGCGTAGTCCTTGTCGTCTTTCGAATACGCACGCACCATCATCGCGAACCGCTGGTCGAGCTCGGCGTGAACTTTTGCATGCCGCTTCTGCCAGGTTGCGAACACCTTGTCGTTGCTCGCCTGGGTCCGCGGAAAAGCGCTGTTGCACGCCTCGCGCAACGCGAGCACGCCCTGGTACCTGCCGTAGATTTCGAGAAGGCTCGCGCGATATTCGTCTGCGGTCGCAGCGTGCACGACTGCGGGCGCCGCTGAGGCAAACGTAAGCGCAACGATTACACCGAAACCGCGAAACCACATACAAGAAACACCGGGTTGGCAGGATGGACGATTGTGCTACCGTTCGCACGCGTAGACAACTCGCACTTCCCTCTCATGCAAGGCGCAAGCCGCAACCTCGGCGCGATCGACGCGTCACCCATCGTAAGAGCGCTCGGCCGCGTCGAGTACGAACCGACGTGGCGCGCGATGCAGTCCTTCACCGCGGGCCGCACGCCGCTCACCGCAGACGAAATCTGGCTTGTGCAACATCCGCCGGTGTATACGCTCGGCGTGGCGGGCCGCTCCGAGCACCTGCCGCGCGGCAGCAACGATATTCCCGTCGTGCGCACCGATCGCGGCGGCCAGATCACCTATCACGGACCGGGCCAGGTGATCGCATACGCGCTCGTTGACATGAAGCGCAGAGCGCTGGCGGTGCGCGAGCTGGTACGGCGGCTGGAGACGGCCGTGATAGACTTGCTCGACGAATACGGTATCGATGCTGCGCGCCGCGAAGAAGCGCCCGGGGTATACGTCGGGCAGGCGAAAATCGCGGCGCTCGGACTGCGCATCACGCGGGCGTGCTCGTACCACGGGCTCGCTCTCAACGTCGACATGGACCTTTCCCCTTTTCACGCGATCGATCCCTGCGGTTACCCGGGCCTCTCGGTCACGCAACTGCGCGATCTCGGCGTCATGGACGATCCGGACGCCGTGGCCGGCAAGCTCGCGCGCCAGCTCCTGAAGGCATTGTCGTGAGCGCGATCGGCGACAAGCAGAAAGGCGCCGCCAAGACCGCGCGCATCCCGATCAAGATCGTGCCAGTGGAACGTCTCAAGAAGCCGGACTGGATACGCGTGCGGCTTTCGGACGGCAAGCGCTTCCAGGAGATGAAGCACATCCTGCGCGAGCAAAAGCTCCACACCGTCTGCGAAGAGGCCTCGTGCCCGAATATCGGCGAGTGCTTCGGCAAAGGCACTGCGACTTTCATGATCCTGGGCGATTTGTGCACGCGCCGCTGCCCGTTCTGCGACGTCGCCCACGGCCGTCCGCTGCCGCCGGATGCCGAGGAGCCCCTGCATCTCGCCGAAACGATCGCGGCGTTGAAGCTCCGATACGTCGTCATCACGAGCGTCGATCGAGACGATCTGCGAGACGGCGGGGCGCAGCATTTCAAAGACTGCATACGCGCGGTGCGCACACGCTCGCCGCAGACCCGCATCGAAGTGCTGGTGCCGGACTTCCGCGGCAGGCTCGAAATCGCGCTGGAGGTCATCTCGGAATCCCCGCCCGACGTGATGAACCACAATCTCGAGACCGTGCCGCGCCTCTACAAACAGGCGCGTCCGGGCTCCGATTACCGCCATTCGCTCAGGCTGCTGAAAGACTTCAAGGCGCGACACCCGGAAATTCCGACGAAATCGGGCCTGATGGTGGGACTGGGCGAGAGCGACGAGGAAATCGCCGAAGTCATGCGCGACCTGAGGGCGCACGACGTCGACATGCTGACGATAGGGCAATACCTCCAGCCGTCGGCGCACCACCTGCCGGTGCTGCGCTACGTCGCGCCTGAAGTATTCGACGATTACGCCCGGACTGCGAAAGCGCTCGGCTTCATGCACGCCGCGTGCGGCCCGCTGGTGCGCTCGAGCTATCATGCCGACCAGCAGGCGCACGACGCGGGTCTGGTCTAGAGCCTAGGCAGGCTCTGCGAGCTTCTCCGCGATCAGCGCGTCGAGCTTGACGAAATCGGGCTCGCCGAGGATGCGCGTGACGATATTGCCGCGCTTGTCGATGACGATCG
>CAZULX010000304.1:0-4911 GCA_964621335.1 uncultured Streptomycetaceae bacterium | reverse complement strand
GGAGCCGGCTGATGGTGTAGCGATGGATGCTCGCGAGGAGCCGCCGGTCGCACCATTCGAGCGATTCCCTCACCCCTACCCCTCTCCCGGAGGGAGAGGGGTTCGTTATCCCCCCGTCTGGGAGGTTCGAAGATCCTCCCTCGCCCGGGGGGAGAGGGGAGGCTGAACGTTCCCTTCTCCCCTCGGGAGAAGGGTTAGGGATGAGGGAAGGTGTGAAGTAGCCGCGCATCGCGCGGCCTTCCGTCTCCAGTGCGAGCAACGCGCCGTCGATGAGCCGCGTGTCGGTAAGGCGAAGTGAATCGGCAAGCGCCTGCGCCGTCACCGGCCCCAGCACTTCCATGCGGCCGCGCACAAGCTCGCGAGCGGCGTCTTCGGGCGTCCACGCTTTGCGTATGCGCTCCGGAATGTCCGGCGAGCCGCTTTGCGGAACCACTGCGTTCAGCTCTTCGAAGCGCTCGACGGCGACCCAGAAACCGCCGGCATTGAAAGCGCGTCCCGCTGCGACGAGCTCGGCGAGGAGCGCGGGCCAGTGCTCGTGCCCCGCACGCCCTCCGATCTCGTCTTCGCGGATAAAGCCGGCGAGGATCAACGCGTCATGGAGCTCGTCAGCGGTGTCGGCGTAAGGCCACGCTTCGTCGCGCACGCGCTGGATGGCGGCGGGGTCGAGCGCCCCGAGATCGTCGGCGTTGCGCGGTTCGGTGGAACGCCGCGTGTAAACGGCCTGCGTGCGGCGCTCTTCCAGCGGTGCATCGTCGAGGAAAGTGTAGACGGCCGAATTCAGGAGCTCGTGGCAGAACACCGAAGGCTCGGGCGTGTCGCGGGCGATGCACTCGATCTCGCCGCGGCCCATGCGCTCCAGGATCGCGACGAGCTGCGGCAGATCCATCGCTTCTTCGAGCGAATCGCGCATCGCCTGGTTGACCAGCGGGTGGTCCGGCACTTCGCGCGCGCCCTGGATGTTTTCGATGCACGCCGCAGCATCGGGAAAGGCGCCCTGCAGCAGGTCTTCGGCGTACATGCGCTGGATTTGCGCCGGCACTCGCGCTCCGTGGCGCGCGCGCGGCACCGCGAGCGCGAGCGTCGTCGTCCACCGCCAGCGCGTCTCGAAGATAGGCGAATCGAGAACCGCCTGGACCAGCGTCTCGCGCACCGTGTTCGGGTGCAGGTAGCGGAAGACTTCGTCGAGCGCGAACGAGTGCGCGGGTCCGAGCGAAAGGATGACGCCCTCTTCGGTCGCAGCCGCCTGCAATTCGAGATTGAAGCCCTGGCAGAACTTCTTGCGCAGCGAAAGGCCCCACGCGCGGTTGACGCGGCTCCCGAACGGCGCGTGAAGCACGAGCTGCATGCCGCCCGATTCGTCGAAGAAGCGCTCGACGACGAGCTTGTCCGCTGCGGGAACGACGCCGAGACAGCGCTTGCCTTCGGCGAGATACTCCGCGATCTGTTCGGCTGCCGAGCTCAAGAGTGCATAGTGATCGACGAGCCAGGCGATCGTGGCGTCGAGGTCGCCTTCGCGGCGCGGCAGATCAGGACCCGGAAGGCGCTCGTCGGCCGCTGCCCGCAGGCGCGACACGGCGGCGCTCACTTCGTCGCTGCGCGCGGGCGCTTCGCCGAGCCAGAACGGCATTGAAGGCGGCTGCCCTTGCGCATCGGCCACGCGCACCACGCCGCTCCCGACGCGAAGGATCCGCCACGACGTGTTGCCGAGCTGGAAGATGTCCCCCGGCAGCGATTCGATCGCGAAGTCTTCGTTGAGCGTGCCGATGAAAGTACCTTCGGGCTCGAGCAGCACGCGATAGTCGAACACTTCGGGGATCGCGCCGCCGCACATGATCGCGGTCATGCGCGAGCCTTTGCGTGCGCGGACTTTCGAGTTGATCGGGTCGTGGTGCACCAGCGCCGCGCGGCGCCCGCGCTTGGTCGTGTAACCCTCCCCGAGCATGCGCAGCACGTCGTCGAACTCGCCGCGCGTGAGATTGCGGTACGGGTAGGCGCCGCGCAGGAGATCGAGCAAAGCGGCCTCGTCCCATTCCTGCTCGGCCGAAGCGGCGACGATCTGCTGCGCGAGTATGTCGAGCGGCTTGTCGGCGACGGTCACGCGATCGAGCTCGCCGTCTTTCACCGCACGCACCATCGCCGCGCACTCGATCAGGTCGTCGCGCGTGAGCGGGAAGACGCGGCCTTTCGGCAGCCCGCGCACCGTGTGGCCGGAGCGGCCGACGCGCTGGAGGAGCGTCGCGATGCGGTTCGGCGACGAGATCTGGCACACGAGGTCGACGTGGCCGATGTCGATGCCGAGCTCGAGCGAAGCGGTGGAGACCAGCACTTTGAGCTGGCCGTTGCGCAGGCGCTCTTCGGCGTCGAGCCGCTTCTCCTTGGACAAGCTGCCGTGGTGCGCCGCCACGCACGACGCATCGAGCTTCTCCGTCAACTGGTGCGCCATGCGCTCGGCGAGCCGCCGCGTGTTCACCATGATGAGTGTCGTGCGGTGCGAGGCGATGAGCTCCAGCAGGCGGTCGTAGATCTCCGACCAGACCTCGGCCGACATCACGGCTTCGAGCGGCGAGCCTGGGACTTCGATCGCGAGGTCGATTTTCCGCTTGTGGCCGCGGTTGACGATCGCGCACTCGCCGCGCGCGCGGGTTCCAACGAGGAAGCGCGCAACCTCTTCGATCGGTTTCTGAGTGGCGGACAACCCGATGCGCTGCAGCCTGCGTCCGCACGCGTGCTCGAGGCGCTCGAGCGAAAGCGCGAGGTGCGCGCCGCGGCGCGACTCCAGCACCGCGTGGATTTCGTCGACGATCACCACGCGCGCGCTCTTCAGCATCTCCCGCGATTTTTCCGCGGTCAGCAGCAAATAGAGCGACTCAGGCGTGGTGACGAGGATGTTCGGCGGTTTCCGGAGCATCCCGGCGCGCTCGCTTTGCGGCGTGTCGCCGCTCCTCACCGCCGCGGTGATCCGCACCGGCGGGTAGCCCATCTCCTCGGCGAGACGCTTCACCTCGCGCCGCGGCTCGGCGAGGTTCTTGTGGATATCCGCCGAGAGCGCTTTCAACGGCGAGACGTAGATGACGCGCACTTCGTCGGGGAGCTCGCCGCGCTCGAGCCCTTCGCGGAAAAGCTGGTCTATCGCCGTCAGGAAAGCGGCGAGCGTCTTGCCCGAGCCCGTCGGCGCCGCGATCAGGGTGTCGTCACCGCGACGGATCGCTTCCCAGCCTCCGAGCTGAGCTTCGGTCGGCGGCAGCACACGCGCCGGATCGGCGGAGTCCGCAAAGCGGCTCTCCCACCAGCGGCTTAGGACGGGATGGAAATCGTGGGGTAGCAAGCGTGTCTCGAAACGGGGTCCGGCCGCTTCGGGCCGGACGGCAAAACGAGTTTACCTGTACGCTTGGACATCACCCACCCGTCGACGGCATTGGAAATGAACTTCGACTTCACCTCCGACCAGGACGCGCTGCGTGTAGCGGTGGCGAAGCTGTGCGCGGGATTCGACCTCGATTACTGGCTCGCGAGAGACCGCGAAGGCGGCTTTCCGCTCGACTTCCACGCCGCGCTCGCGCGCGACGGGTGGCTGGGGATCGCGATGCCGCAGGAATTCGGCGGCGCGGGGCTCGGCATCACCGAGGCGGCGCTGATGATGCAAACGGTCGCCGCGTCGGGCGCGGGGATGTCGGGCGCCTCCGCGGTGCACATGAACATCTTCAGCCTGAATCCGGTCGTGGTGTACGGCACCGCCGAACAGAAGCAGCGCTGGCTGCCGCCGCTCATCGCGGGGAAAGACAGGGCGTGCTTCGGCGTGACCGAACCCGACACCGGGCTCGATACGACGCGCCTCAAGACGTTGGCCGTGCGCGAAGGGGACGGCTACCGCGTCTCCGGCCGCAAGATCTGGACGTCCACCGCGCAGGTCTCGAACAAGATCCTCCTGCTCGCGCGCACGACCCCGCGCGACAAGGTCGAAAAGCCCACTCGCGGCCTCACCCTTTTCTATACCGATCTCGACCGTTCGGCAGTGGAAGTCCGCGAAATCGAAAAAATGGGGCGCAAGGCGGTCGACTCGAACCTTCTCTTCATCGACGACCTGCGTGTTCCGCTGTCGGACCGCGTCGGAGAGGAAGGCCGGGGTTTCGAATACATCCTCCACGGCTTCAATCCCGAGCGCGTCCTCGTCGCGGCCGAAGCGGTCGGTCTCGGGCGCGCCGCGCTACAGCGGGCGGCCGAATACGCGCAGACGCGCATCGTCTTCGACCGGCCGATCGGACAGAACCAGGCGGTCCAGCATCCCCTCGCCAAATGCTGGATGGAGCTCGAAGCGGCGAACCTGATGGTCTTCAAGGCCGCCGCGTTGTACGACGCAGGTAAGCCGTGCGGGCTGGAGGCGAACGCCGCCAAGTATCTCGCCGGCGAAGCGTGCTTCCGCGCGTGCGAAACCGCGGTCATGACGCACGGCGGCATGGGCTACGCGAAGGAGTATCACGTCGAGCGTTACCTGCGCGAGGCGCTGATTCCGCGCATCGCGCCGGTAAGCCCCGAGTTGATCCTGTGCTTCATCGCGGAGAAAGCGCTCGGGCTGCCGAAGTCTTACTGATCTCTCTCGCCCAACGAGCGCGGGCGTGTCGAAACTTACGCGTCTTGTAAAAGCGTGCAATCGATCACATAGCCGCCGCCCCTGTCGGACCCCCGCCCTGTCGTTGCCGGGTGACACAAATCGCACCGGGATCGCAAGCGTTTTCCGCGCTCCCGGTCGCAAGCCATGAATTTTCAAAGAAATCCGAATTGGGCCTTCTTTCTGGTCCAGTTCCTGCTTTTAGAGGATCGTGAGACAGGCCATAGTGGCTGTCCCTGAATCAACCGTATCAAGGAAAGGATTACTGTCATGGACCGCAGAACGACAACGATGAAGCGCAGGAA
>CAZULX010000303.1:0-3591 GCA_964621335.1 uncultured Streptomycetaceae bacterium | reverse complement strand
CCGAAGAAATCGTTGGGCCCGAGGCTCGCGACCATCATCTCCCGGCCGTGACCGTCCTCGAGCAGGATTTTGACGCGGCCGGACAGTATGAAATACACGCCATCGGACGCCTCTCCGGCGTGGAGAATGGCTCTACGGGCGGGATAGCTGTGTTGCTTGATCGACGGCAGCAGCGCGGCGAGCTCGTCGTCGGCGAGCGTAGCAAAGAGCGGCAAAGTTCTCAGAACGCTGGCCGTGAGCTTGGTCGGTGCCATAAACCCGTGATAACCCGCTTTCGGTGTACGTTCCGGGATAACGGCAATAATCGCCCGCCATTTAGGGGCCGGGTTCCGTCGCCGAAGCGCGCGCGCCTTCGGAGACGATGCGAGTCGCCCGTGCGGGCGACTCGAGGCGATGAGCGGCGACCGGTTGTCCCGGCCGGAGCAACCCCTGTAGCATGCACGCTTTCGTTCGCACCGCCGGCCACGCCCTTCATGACCACGCCCCGCAGCCTGTTCGACAAGATCTGGGATCAGCACGTGATCGCGCGGCGCGAAGGCGAGGCGCTGCTCTACATCGACCGTAATTTCGTCCACGAAGGCGCTTTTCACGCTTTCGCGCAGCTCGCGAAAGAGGGCCGCAAGGTGCGCAAACCGCGGCAGACCTTCGCGACTTCCGATCACTACGTGCCGACGGTGGGGCGCGAGCGGGGGATCGCGGGGATCGCCGATCCCGAGATCCGAGGCATGGTCGAGCTGCTGGACGCGAACACGCGCGAGCACGGCATACTCCACCTCGACATCGACGATCCGCGGCAGGGCATCGTGCACGTGATCGGACCCGAGCTCGGGATCACGCAGCCGGGCCTTACCATCACGTGCGGGGACTCGCACACGTCGACCCACGGCGCTTTCGGCGCCCTCGCATTCGGCATTGGCGCTTCGCAGCTGAAGCAGATACTCGCCACGCAGTGCCTGTGGCAGAAAAAACCGAAGACCCTGCGCGTCACCGTGGACGGCGCCCTCGCGCGCGGCGTGGTCGCGAAGGACGTGATACTCGCGATCATCGCGAAGCTCGGCACGGCGGGGGCGACCGGCTCCAGCATCGAATACGCGGGGCCGGTGATACGCGCGCTGTCGATGGAAGGGCGGCTCACGGTGTGCAACATGTCGATCGAAGCCGGCGCGCGCGCCGGAATGATCGCGCCCGACGACAGCACTTTCGAGTATCTGGCAGGACGCGAATTCGCGCCCAAAGGCGAGGACTGGGACCGCGCGATTCAGTGGTGGCGCGCTCTGCCGAGCGACGAGGGCGCCGCGTTCGATCGCGAATTGCACGTCGACGGCAGCGCGATCGAGCCCACGATCACGTGGGGCACGACACCGGAGGAAGCGCTTCCGGTGAGCGCGCGCATTCCCGAGCCGGCCGACTTGGCTGGAGCGGACAAGCGCGCGCACGCCGAGCAGGCGCTGCGCTACATGGGGCTCACGGCCGGAATGCGGGTCACCGACATCCGCATCGATCGCGCTTTCATCGGAACCTGCACCAACGGCCGCATCGAGGATCTGCGCGCCGCGGCCGCGGTGCTCGAAGGCCGCAAGGCCGTGGTTCCCGCGTGGATCTCGCCGGGGTCGTCCCAAATCAAGCGGCAGGCCGAAGCCGAAGGGCTGGACCGCATCTTCACCGAAGCGGGTTTCGAGTGGCGCGCCTCGGGTTGTTCGAGCTGCGCCGCGACGAACGGCGACATCGTGCCGGCGGGCATGCGCTGCGCCTCGACGTCCAACCGCAACTTCGAAGGCCGGCAGGGCAAAGGCGCGCGCACGCACCTGATGAGCCCCGCGATGGTCGCGGCGGCCGCGGTGACCGGGCGCATCACCGATGTGCGGACGATGCTGCGCTGAATTCCATATGACACCTTTCACCGAGCTGACGGCGGTCGCTGCGCCTTTCGATTTCGCCAACGTCGACACCGACAAGATCCTCCCGGCGCGTTACCTGCGGAAGCTGCGCTCGGCGCAGGCGGGGTACGACCCGTGGCTTTTCTACGACATGCGCTTCGATGCCGACGGGAAGGAGCGCCCCGAGTTCGTCCTCAACCAGGTGCCGTATCGCAACGCGAAGATCCTGGTCGCGGACGCGAACTTCGGCTGCGGCTCGTCGCGCGAAGGCGCGGTGTACGCGATGATGGATCACGGCTTTCGCGCCGTGATCGCCGCTTCGTTCGGCGACATTCACTACGCGAACGAAATCCAGAACGGCATGCTGCCGGTGATCCTGCCGCAAACGGTGTGCAGGAAGCTTCGCGAGCAGCTCGTCGCCCGGCCCGGCGCCGAGCTTGCGATCGACCTCGAAACGCAGACCGTCACCGACGCCCACGGCGCGCAGCACCGCTTCGAGATCGACCCCGTGTACAAGGAGCGGCTCCTCAAAGGGCTCGACGAGGTCGGCCTGGTGCTGCAGCATCTCCCCGAGATCGAAGCGTTCGAGCAGCGCCACCACCGCGAGCACCGCTGGCTCGCATGATGCGGCGGCGCGGCGCGTTACCAACGCACCGGCACTAATTCGGACCGAACATGCGGCGGTCGCGCTTGCGCCGACGCACGAGCACCCACAGCAGGAGCAGCCCGGCGATCGCAGCGCCGAGCCAGACGCGCTTGTCGCCGCTCCAGCGCTCGAAGAACGAGGCCGTCGCGCCTTCCACCACCAGATCGAGTGTGTAGAAAGCAGGGTCTTTCGCCGTGCGCACGAGCAGCAGGTATTTGCCGTCCGCCGGGATCGCGGTATCGACGTGATTGCCTTGCTCGCTGGCAGCCAGTCGCGCGCCCTGCACGACGAATCCGCCGCTCAGCATCGTCAGGGTCGAGCCGGGCTCGTAGAGGTCGAAGCGCGCGCCTTCGTCGGAGGCGAGAGTCGCCGTAAGGCGCTGGCCCCGGCGCGCGATGACGCTGTAGCGGTGCGGCGCGCCGCGCTCCACCGTCCCTTCCATCGTCGCAGTGTCGTTGCGATTGCTGAAATCGAGCTCTTTGCTCACTGCTTCGGACACGCCGCGTCGCTGCCGCCGCGCCTCGGGCACCGTTGCTTCGGTCTGCCGCCGGGTTGCGGCCTCGGGCTGCGCCGGCTCCGGTGCAGGGGGCGCCGGCGCCTGCGCCGTTCGCGCGGGTTTGTCCGAGCGCTGTATGCGCGCGAGCGTCATCGAACAATCGCGCAGTCGGGTGGCGAGGTTGGCCGAGAGCATCATTCCGCGCGCCTCGAAGCGCGCGCCCTCGATTCTGCCGTCGTAGCGATAGCGCCAGCCGGCGCTGCGGCTGTCCCTGCGCGTGCCCGTGCCTTCCAGGCGCAGCGTACCGTCGCGCTTGATGTCACCGCTGAGCGTTTCGCGTATGTCGCCGGATTCCTTGCTGATCGTCGCCGCGGTGCCCTCGACGATCATGCGTATGCTCGAGGTGTAACCGGGAGACTGGCCGGAGTCGGTCTGCATCGGGCCGCAGCGGTAGACGCCCGACCAGACTTCGTGCGCGGAGGGCGCATAGTCCGCCGCCGCGCCAGGAGCCGCGGCGAGAGATAGCGATGCACCGAGTAGCGCTGAGATTCGATTGTTCATTTCTTGTGACT
>CAZULX010000302.1:0-4201 GCA_964621335.1 uncultured Streptomycetaceae bacterium | reverse complement strand
GCCGCCACGTCCAGATTGAGCGCAGTCACCATGAGCTGCGCCAGCTCGAGCTCGTGAGGGCCGGCTGCGACGCGCCCGGATGACGTTTCTTCCGCGGTCTTACTCATTCGGTTTCCCCACGCCAATCTGAAAGTGCATCGGTCCGTCCATCGGTCCCGATTCCATGCGTGTCGCCATTATAGCTGCGCGCGTCTACCATACCGCTCCATGTATACAGGGATGTTCAACGGCGCGTGAGTGGCCGCGCCGAAAACGTGACGAGCGTCACGAACGACGCGAACCAGAAGCTCCTCGACGAGTTCTGCGACGCCCTCTGGCTCGAGGACGGGCTCGCGCGCAACACCCTCGAGAGCTATCGCCGCGACGTGCGGCAGTTCGGCGAGTGGCTCACGCGCGAGCGCGGCGAAGGGCTGCTCGCCGCGGACCACGGCGACATCCAGGCGTATCTCGGCCACCGGTACGCGCGGAAAGTGCGGGCGACGAGCGCGGCGCGCCTCCTGTCGAGCCTCAAGCGCTTCTACCGCCACGCGGTGAGGGGCGGCAAGACGCGCTCCGATCCGACGCTCAAGATCGAAACGCCGGCGCTCCCGCGAGGCCTCCCGAAAAGCCTCACGGAGGCCGACGTGGAAAGTCTGATCGCGGCCCCGGACGTGGACAAGCCGCTCGGCCTGCGTGATCGCGCGATGCTCGAGATGCTGTACGCGAGCGGGCTGCGCGTCTCCGAGCTCGTCACGCTCAAGGCGGCGCAGGTGAGCCACGATATGGGCGTGGTGCGCGTCATGGGCAAAGGCTCGAAGGAGCGGTTGGTGCCGCTCGGCGAGGAAGCGATCGCGTGGCTCACGCGCTACACGCGCGAAGCGCGCCCCGCGCTCCTCGCGCGCAAGGCGAGCGACGATCTGTTCGTTACGATGCGCGGCGGCGCGATGACGCGCCAGGCTTTCTGGCAGTTGATCAAGCGCTACGCGGCGCGCGCCGCGCTCGGCAAGGCGATTTCGCCGCACACGCTGCGCCACGCGTTTGCAACGCACCTGCTCAATCACGGCGCCGACCTGCGGGTGGTGCAGCTATTGCTCGGACACTCCGACATCTCCACGACGCAGATCTACACCCACGTCGCGCGCGAGCGGCTGAAGCAACTCCACTCGAAACATCACCCGAGAGGGTGACGCCCGCGCGGCTAAAAGGCGTAGCGGGCGCCGATAACGCCGCCCGCAGCCGCGCTGGGATCACGAACAGAGGGAAACCGAAGGTTCCCTCCGTAACCTCCCATCCTTCGGTTATTGAGACGTAGGGTGCGTCAGCGACGCACCGCGAATTAGCTGCGAGTTCCTCGTTCGATCGTCACGCCCAGGCGCTTCACGCCTTTCAGCGCGCCGAGCTTGGTCACGCTCGCGCGTATCCACGGCGCGCGAAACTCGGTGATCACGAGCTGTGCGATATGCTCGGCGAGCGCTTCGACGAGCACGAAATGATTTTCCGCGAGCGTTGCATTGATGCGCGCCACGACTTTCGAGTAATCGATGGTGTCGCCGATCCGGTCCGAGCGCTTCTCGCGCGGCGGCAATCCGATTATGAGATCGAGCTGCACCGTCTGCGGGACGCGCCGCTCCCACTCGTACACGCCGATGAGTATCTCGACGCGGAAATCCTGGATGAAAATGATGTCCATCGTTCGGTGTGAGTGCCGGAAGCGCGCCGGTGAGAGGCACTACGTTAGAATCGCAGGGATGCCGGTTGAATTCTAGATGAAAAAAGGATGACCGCCCTTCTCCTCGCCTTCATCGCGTATCTCATCGGATCCATTTCGTTTGCGGTCGTGGTGAGCCGCGCGTTCGGGCTTCCCGATCCGCGCAGTTACGGCTCGCACAATCCGGGCGCGACCAACGTGCTCCGGACCGGACGAAAACCCGCGGCGGTGCTCACGCTGCTCGGCGACAGCGCCAAAGGCTGGGTTGCCGTCGTCATGGCGGCGCGATATGCGGACTCCGACGCCGTGCAGCTCACGATGAGCGCCGCGGCGTTCGCCGTGGTGCTCGGTCACGTGTTTCCGGTTTTTTTCCGCTTCCAGGGTGGCAAAGGCGTCTCGACCGCGCTCGGCGTGCTGATCGGCCTCGATGTCTACGTCGCCGCCGGCACCGCGGCGACTTGGATCATCATGGCTGTCTTCTTTCGCATCTCGTCGCTCTCGGCGCTCGTCGCGGCCGCATTCGCGCCGTTTTTCACGCTGATCCTCTACCACGCGGCGCATCCGTTTTTCCTGGGCGTGTGCGCGGTGTCGGCGCTCCTCGTGTGGCGCCACAAGTCGAACATCCGCAACCTGCTTGCGGGAACCGAGAGCCGCCTCGGCAGCGGCCGCTAGCTCGCGGGTGGCGTGAGCTCCGCGAGCTCCCACCTCGGCCGCACGCCGAAAGAGAGCACGTCTCCCTGCTGCCTGCGTTCGAGCCGCTGCGCGCCCGCGAACGCGATCATCGCGCCGTTGTCGGTGCAAAGCTCGAGATCGGGATAATAGACGCGGTAGCCGGCGCGTTCGGCGCGCGCCGTCAGCTCCTTCCGGAGAAGGCGGTTGGCGCCGACGCCGCCGGCGACCACGAGCCGCGTGAGACCGGTGTCACCCAGCGCGGCCAGCGATTTAGCGACCAGCACCTCGACGATCGCGGCCTGGGCCTCGTGCGCGAGATCGGCGCGGTCCTGCTCCGCGAGCGGACGCGCGCGCGCAGCGGTGAGCACCGCGGTCTTGAGCCCGCTGAAGCTGAAATTGAGATCGCCACTCGCGATCATGGGCCGCGGCAGCTTGTAGCGTCCCGCTCGACCCCGCTCGGCGAGGCGTGCGATCTCGGGGCCGCCGGGGTAGCCCAGGCCGAGGAGCTTCGCGCTCTTGTCGAAAGCTTCCCCCGCGGCGTCGTCGACCGTCTCGCCGAGCAGCGTGTAATCGCCCACCCCGCCCACGCGCATCAACTGTGTGTGCCCGCCGGATACGAGCAGCGCGACGAAAGGAAATTCGGGCGCGGGATCGGCCAGCAGCGGCGAGAGCAGGTGGCCTTCGAGGTGGTGGAGACCGATCGCGGGGACGCCGAGGGCGTAAGCGAGTCCGTGGGCGGCGCTGGCGCCGACCAGCAGCGCGCCGGCGAGCCCGGGTCCTTCCGTATAGGCCACCGCGCCGATGTCCGAAACGGCGAGTCCGGCGGTCGCCAGGATCTGCCGGGTGAGCGGGATGAGGCGCCGGATGTGGTCGCGCGAGGCGAGCTCGGGCACCACCCCACCGTAGTCCGCGTGCATCGCGACCTGCGAATGGAGCGCGTGCGCGAGCAGCCCGCGGCCGGTGTCGTAAAGGGCGACGCCGGTCTCGTCACACGACGTTTCGATGCCGAGTACGACCATGGGAGCTTCTGGGGACCGGAGGGGCTGGCGAGGGGCGGTGCTTCCCGGATATAATACGCCCCTTTTCTCCCAGCTGTTCGACCCAAGGGGGCTCATGCCGACTGTACGCGTCAAGGAAAACGAGCCGTTCGAAGTGGCGCTCCGCCGCTTCAAGCGCACCGTGGAAAAAACCGGGCTGCTGACCGAATTGCGCGCCCGCGAGTATTACGAAAAACCTACGTCGGAGCGCAAGCGCAAGCTCGCCGCCGCCATCAAGCGCCACCACAAGCGCCTGCGCTCGCAGCTCTTGCCCCCGAAAATGTTTTGAGATCTGCTTAAGTATTTAGGATTAGAGTGATCGCCCGGGCGTAACCGCCCGGGCGATTGTCGTTTTCCCGCGCGGTTTCCGCTGAATCCCGAATCCTGGATCCTGATGTTAAAAGACCAGATTACCGACGACCTGAAGACCGCGATGCGCGCCGGCGATACGCGGCGCCGCGACGCGCTGCGCCTCCTCACGGCGGCGCTGAAGCAGAAGGAAGTCGACGAGCGCAAGACGCTCGCCGATGCCGACGTCGTGGCGATCATCGACAAAATGTTGAAGCAGCGGCGCGACTCCATAGCGCAGTTCAGGCAAGGCGGGCGCGACGATCGCGCCGAGGGCGAGCAGTTCGAGATTTCGGTGCTCGAGCCCTACATGCCCGCTGCGGTGAGCGAGGCCGAAATCGAGGCGGCGATCGCCGCGGCGATCGCGGAGACCGGCGCCAGGGCGCCTGCCGACATGGGCAAAGTCATGGGGCCTCTCAAGGCGAAGCTCGCGGGCCGCGCCGACATGGCCAAAGTC